>NZ_JALPKP010000007.1:0-152924 GCF_051383635.1 Geodermatophilus sp. CPCC 205506
CCCGGTGCCGACCCGGCCCCGGGTGCGCCCGCCGCCGAGCCGGGCGGGAGTGCGCCCGTGGCGGAGCCGGGCGCGGGTGCGCCCGCAGGGGAGCCGCCCGGAACGGACCCGTCCGCCGGCAGCCCTGCACCCGGTGCAGCCGGGGGCGGCGCCCCTGCCTCGGCACCGCGGTCAGCGGTCCCCGGCACCGGAACGCCCGCCGGCCCCTCAGCCCGAGGCGGAGGGGCCGGCGACCACCGGACCGCGCCGCCGATGCCCCCGGCGTCCTCCCCGGACCGCGCCGACCCGCCGATGCCGGTGGCGTCCTGCTGGGCGACCGGGCCGGGAGGTCCCGCCCCGCGCACCGCGAGGACGACGACAGCGGCGCCGGCACCGAGCAGGACGGCGAGGAGCAGCAGCGCGAGCGGCCACCGTCGGCGGGCTGCCGACGGCAGGCGACGGGGGCGGACCGAGCCGGGCCGGGCCGGGCCGGCGGCGAGATGGCGAGCTCGGGGCGACAGGGCCGGACCTCCGACGAAGCGACGCGGTGTGCTCACCGTAGGTGCTCGGATACGCACGGGCACCTCGAGGCGGAGGCGCAGCCGCCGGTAGCGTCCGCGGCGTGGCCGAGCCGCGCGCCGTGCGGATCGGCACCCTCAACATCGCCTCGGGCCGCAGCCCGGCCGGTCGCGTCCTGGCGCCGGCCGAGCTCGCCGCGGCGGTCGCGGGCCTCGACGTCGACGTGCTCGCCGTCCAGGAGGTCGACGCCGGGCAACCGCGTTCGCGGGGCGCCGACCAGGCCGCCGTCCTCGCCGCGGGGCTCGCCGCCGGCGACTGGCGCGGCGCGGCCACCGTCGCCGGCACCCCCGACCCCTTCCGCAGCTGGACGCCGGCCGCACCGGCGCTGCGGGGGCCGGGCGAGGCGCCGGGCGGACCGCTCTACGGCATCGCGCTGATCAGCCGGCTGCCCGTGCTCGAGTGGTCGGTGCTGGGGCTGGGTGCCGGGCGGGCGCGGTTGCCGGTGAAGGGTCCCGACCCGCGCACCGGCGGGCTGCGGTGGTGGTGGGTGCCCGACGAGCCGCGGATCGCCGTCGCCGCGCGGCTGGCCCACGTGACCGTCGTCGGCACGCACCTGTCCTTCGCGCCGCACACCTCGGTGGGCCAGCTGCGGCGGCTGCGCCGGTGGCTGGCCGGGATGGAGGGGCCGGTCGTCGTCGCCGGCGACCTCAACCTGCCCGGCCGACTGCCGGCCCGGCTGCTGGGCGCCACCCCGCTGGTGCGGGAGCGCAGCTTCCCCGCTCCCGAGCCGAGGGTGCAGCTGGACCACGTGCTCGCCGTCGGCGGCGGCCTGCGCGCGAGCGACCCCGCGGCGACGGTGCTGCCCGTCGGCGACCACCGGGCGCTCGCTGTCACGGTCGTCCCCGGCTGAGGTGCCCGTCGATCTCCGCGGGAACCGACGGAGGGGTCAGGTGAGCAGGGGGTGCAGGCGGTCCAGGGAGGCCGCGAAGCCGGGGTGCAGCGGCACCGAGGCCAGGTCTGCCAGCGGGATCCAGGCCACGCCCTCGCTCTCACCGTCCAGCCGCAGGTCACCCGGCTCGATGCCGCGGATCGGCCGGGCCAGCACGGTCGTGTACGACCAGCCGCCGTGGTCGTCGACCGAGCGGGGACCGAGGACGACGGCGTCCGGCAGCAGCCCCAGCTCCTCCCGCACCTCCCGCAGCGCACCGTGCTCCGGGGACTCCCCCGCGTGCAGCGCACCGCCCGGCGTGCCCCAGGTGCCGCCGTGGTGGGACCACGTCGCCCGGTGCTGGAGCAGCAGCTCGACGCCGTCGGCCCCGTCGCGGTGCACGAGCAGCCCGGCCGCACCGAGCAGTCCCCAGTGCCGGTGGCCGAACGAGCACGTCACCCAGCCGTCGGTGGAGGAGAACACACCCCCAGTCAACCCCGTGCCGGCGCGATCCCGCCGCGTGCCAGGCTCGGGGGCGTGCGCGTCGCCGTCTTCACCGGGTCCCAGAGCGGGCCGCCGTCCCACCAGGAGGCCGCCGCCGGCCTCGCCGCCGACCTGGCCCGGGCCGGGGTGGGCATCGTCTACGGCGGCGGGCACGTCGGGCTGATGGGGATCGTGGCCGACGCCGCGCTGGCCGCCGGCGGCGAGGTGGTCGGCGTCATCCCCCAGCACCTGGTGGACGACGAGCTGGCCCACCCCCGGCTGCCGCAGCTGGAGGTGGTCGGCTCGATGCACGAGCGCAAGGCGCGGATGGCCGAGCTCGCCGACGCCTTCGTGGCCCTCCCCGGCGCGGCGGGGACCCTGGAGGAGCTGTTCGAGGCGTGGACGTGGGGGATGCTCGGCCTGCACGCCAAGCCCACGGTGCTGGTCGACGTCGACGGTTTCTGGCAGCCGCTGCTCGCCCAGCTGCGCCGCATGGTGGACGACGGGTACCTCGACGCCCGCCGGTTCGACGCGCTGGGCGTGGTCACCGGCGCCGCCGACCTGCTGGCGTTCGTCGACCGGTACGAGCACCCCGAGCGGAAGTGGACGCCGACGCCACCGTGACACCCGCGCCGTAACCCGGAGGCAACGGCGCGGTGCTGCACTGGGGCGATGGCCTGCACGCCCGTCCGCCAGTCCCGCGTCGTCCACGGCTACCTGCGGGCCTTCCTGCGGGCGGGGTCGGGGCCGCCGCTGCTGCTCGTGCACGGCATCGGCAACAGCTCGCAGACGTGGGCCGGCGTCCTGCAGCGGCTGGCGCGGCAGCACACGGTCATCGCCCCCGACCTGCTCGGTCACGGCGACTCGGACAAGCCGCGGGGCGACTACTCGATCGCCGCCTACGCCAACGGCATGCGCGACCTGCTCAGCGTGCTCGACGTGGAGCGGGTCACCGTGGTCGGCCACTCCCTCGGCGGCGGCATCGCGCTGCAGTTCGCCTACCAGTTCCCCGAGCGCTGCGAGCGGCTGGTGCTGGTGGGCAGCGGCGGGCTGGGGCCGGAGCTGTCCGCGGGGCTGCGCCTGGCCACGCTGCCCGGCGCCGAGGTGGCCCTCACCGCGCTGACCGGGGCGTCCCCACCACTGCGGATCGGGTTGTGGGGGCTCGGGCTCGCCGGCCGGATCGCCGGCTGGCAGCGGGTGCGCGACCTCGCCGAGGCCGGCGACGCGCTGCTCGCGCTCAGGGACGTCGAGGCGCGCCGGGCCTTCCTGCGCACGCTGCGCGGCGTCGTCGACACCCGCGGCCAGGCGGTGACCGCCGTCGACCGCCTGTACCTGGCCAACGCCATCCCGATGCTCGTCGTCTGGGGCAGCCGCGACCCGATCGTGCCGGCCGCGCACGCCGAGACGGTGCGCCGGCTGGTGCCGACCGCGCGCGTCGAGGTCTTCCCGGGTGCGGGGCACTGGCCGCACCTGGACGAGCCCGAGCGCTTCTGTGCCGTCCTCGGCGACTTCCTCGACACCACCGAGCCCGCCGTCCACGACCGGGACGGCTGGCGGGCGCTGCTCGCGCAGGGCCGCGACGGCGTCCCGGCACCCCGCGCGCTGCGGCCCCCGGACCGGCCTGCCGACCCGACGGCGACCGCCTAGCGTCGGCACGGTGGAGCGCTGGGACGTCGTCGTGGTCGGAGGCGGCCCGGCCGGGTCGGCCGCGGCGCTGGCCGCCCTGCGCACCGGCGCCACCGTGCTGGTCGTCGACCGTGCGGAGTTCCCCCGCGACAAGGTCTGCGGCGACGGCGTCGCCCCCGAGGCGCTCGACGTGCTCGCCGCCCTCGCCGTCGACCCCGCGGAGCTCACCGCGGGATACCCGGCCGTGCCCCGGCTCTCGCTGCGCTCACCCGGGGGCGCCACCGTGCAGCGGGCGACCGCCCGGCCCTCCCACGTCGTCCCGCGCGAGGTCCTCGACGGCCGGCTGCTGGCCGCGGCGCTGGCCCGCGGGGCCCGGTTCCGCCGGCACGCCGTCCGCGAGCTGCGCCCGGACGCCGACGGCGTGACCGTCGACGGCGCGCTGCGGGCGGGCGTCGTGGTGGGCGCGGACGGCGCCGAGTCCGTCGTCCGCCGGGCGCTGGGGCTGCCCACCAACCGGACCGACCGGCTGGCCGTGGCGATCCGCGGCTACGCCCCCGAGCTGCCCGGGCAGGCCGGCACGCAGGTGCTGGTCACCACCGAGCAGCGCTGGCCGGCCTACGCCTGGTCGTTCCCGCTGGGCGACGGCCGGGCCAACGTCGGCTACGGCGAGCTCGTGTCGGGCGGGGCGACCCGCGCCGCCCTGGTCGAGGGGCTGCACCGGCTGCTGCCCGGCGTCGCACCGGGCCGGCTGCGCGCCCACCGGCTGCCGCTGTCCACCGGCCGGCCGCGGCAGCCCGACGGCCGGGTGCTGCTGGCGGGGGACGCCGCGTCGCTGGTCAACCCGCTGACCGGCGAGGGCATCTTCTACGCGGTGGTCTCCGGTGCGCTGGCCGGTGCGGCCGCGGCGGCGGGTCCCGACGCCGGGGTCCGCTACCGGGCGGCGCTGCACCGGCGGCTGGACGCGCACCTGCGCTCGTCGTCGGCCGCCGCCCGGCTGAGCCGCTGGCCCGCGCTCATGGACGCCGCCTTCCGCGCCGCCGCGGCCGACCAGCGGGTGTTCGACGACGTGGTCGCGCTGGGGCTGGCCGACGGCCGGCTGACCCCGCGCGCCCTGACCGGCGCGGTCCGCGAGCTGGCCGTCGGGCGGGCCTGACCGCTCAGGACGGCGGGGCGGGCGCCGCCGTCGGTGCCGGCGTCAGGAACACCGTGTAGTCCTCGGCCGACAGCGGCTCCGCGGTCAGCTCGCCGGAGGGCAGCGGCGCGTCGATCCGCTGGCCGTCGAGGGTCAGGACGACGGCCGCCACGCCCGGCACGCTGGTCGCCGAGAGCACCAGCTGGGCCGCCGCGCGCCGGCTGGCCTGGCCGGTCGGGACCTCGGCCGGGCCGCTCAGGTCCACCGTCACCGTCCCGTCGGAGACGTCGGCGACCGCGAGCTCGACGTCCGGCGGCAGCGCGGTGGACAGCTGCTCGTCGCGCTCGGCCGCGGTCGGCCCGGCCGCCAGCTCGTCGAGCAGCGCGCCGACCCGGTCGGCCAGCGACGCCCCGGTCACCTCGCGCGGCCGCGGGACCAGCCGGTCGTCCTGCGCCACCAGGTAGACCTGCCCCGAGGCCGCCGACGGCTCCGGCGTCGGCGGAGCGGTGGGCTGCGGACTGGGCGAGGTCAGGCCGAACGGCACCTCGGACGGCGGGATCTCCTCCGCCGGGCCGCCCGTGGGCACCGCGCAGCCGGCCAGCAGGCAGCAGAGGACGACGGTCAGCCGGCGGCGGCTCACGAGCCGGCCCCCGGCACCGAGAGGACGAACCGGGCCCCGCCGCCGGGCGCCGCGGAACACCACGCCGCCCCGCCGTGCCGGGCGGCGGTCTCCGCCACGATCGCCAGCCCCAGGCCGGCCCCGGGCAGCGAGCGCCGGGCCGCGCGCGGGCCGCGGGCGAACCGCTCGAAGACCCGCTCGCGGTCCTGCACCGGGACCCCCGGGCCCTCGTCGTCCACGCACACCAGGACGGCGCCGTCCCGCCGCCGCACGTGCACCGCGCACGGTCCGCCGGCGTGCCGGTCGGCGTTGTCGAGCAGGTTGCGCACCGCCCGCTCCAGCCCGGTCTTGTCGCCGGTCACCACCGTCTCCTCGTCCGGGTCGCCGTGCAGCAGCGCGGGGTCCTTCCCGCCGGCGGCGAGCACCTCGCGGGCGAGGGCGGTCATCGACACCGGGGCGGCGCGGTCCGACGGCGGGGCGCCGTCCAGGCGGGCCAGCTCGAGCAGGTCGTCGAGCATCCGGCGGAACCGGTCGAGCTCCCGCTCGACCAGCGCGAGGGCCTGGTCGGCCCGGGGGGAGAGCTCCGACCGGCGCGCGGCCAGCACCTCCACGCTGGTGACCACGCCGGTCAGCGGGCTGCGCAGCTCGTGGCTGACG
Source organism: Geodermatophilus sp. CPCC 205506 (assembly GCF_051383635.1). Classification (NCBI taxonomy): domain Bacteria; kingdom Bacillati; phylum Actinomycetota; class Actinomycetes; order Geodermatophilales; family Geodermatophilaceae; genus Geodermatophilus; species Geodermatophilus sp. CPCC 205506. The sequence goes on from NZ_JALPKP010000007.1 coordinate 5,944, forward strand.
TCGCCGACGAAGCGGGCGTCGCGGTCGATGCGGGCGGCCAGGGCGTCGACCATGCTGTTGAAGCCGGCGACGATGGCCAGCAGGTCGGGGTCGTCGGTGGGGGGCAGCCGGGTGGTCAGCTCGCCGCCGGCGATCCGGGTGGCCGCCGCAGCCACCTGCTCCAGCGGCTGGACGGCGCGCCGGCTGGCCCACGCACCGAAAGCCGCGCCCGCCGCGGTCGCGGCCAGCGCGCCCGCCCCGAGGACCACGGCCAGCGTGCGCAGCACGATCTGCAGCTCGGTCAGCGGCGACAGCTCGTAGAACTCGATCCCCGCGGCCGCCACCGGCACCCCGACCAGCAGCGCGGGACCGCCGGAGGTGTCGACCCGCACGCTGCCGGCCGAGCCGCCGGCGACCAGCTGCCGCAGGTCGCCGGGGACGTCGCGGGCGTCGACGTCCAGGCTGGAGGAGAACCAGGAGTCCCCGCTGCGGACGACGACGTCGGCGCCGCCCGAGGGCACCAGCTCCCCCACGACGTCGCCCACCTCGGTGCCCGCGGTCGCCAGCCGGCTGCTCAGCACGTTGGCGTCGGCGAAGGCCTGCCGGGTCAGCGACCGCTCCCGCTGGTCGAGCAGGTAGTTGCTGGCCAGCAGCCAGGTGGTGCCGACCAGCACGGCCGAGACGAGGAGCGCCCCGACGGCGAAGCCCAGCACGATCCGCGCCCGGAGCCCCCGCGACGCGAGGGCCCACCTCACCGTGCCCTCTGGTTCGCTCCGCGGGGCGCACCGCTCCTCGCTCGCCGGCGCTCGCTGCGACGCTTCCGCCCCTGCCGGCTCACTGCGGATCCAGCCGGTAGCCCAGCCCCCGGACGGTGACCACGATCCGCGGCGCTCCCGGGTCCAGCTCGACCTTGGTCCGCAGCCGCCGGATGTGGACGTCGACGATGCGCTCGTCGCCGAAGAAGCCGTGCTCCCAGACCCGCTCCAGCAGGGCCTGCCGGCTGAAGACCCGGCCGGGCGCCGAGGCCAGCTCGCACAGCAGCCGGAACTCGGTCAGCGTGAGCGGCAGCTGCTGCTCGCCGCGGTGGACCGTGCCGCGCATCTCCCGCAGCACCAGCGGCGCGGCCGGGTGCCGGTCGAGGACCACCTCGGCCGGGGCGCCGGCGTCCGCCGTCCCCGTCGCGCCGGCTCCGGCGCCGGCCCGGCGGCGCAGCGCGCGCAGCCGTGCGGTGATCTCCTTGACCTGGAACGGCTTGGTCACGTAGTCGTCGGCGCCGGCCTCCAGCGCGGCGACGATGTCGTGGGTGTCGGCGCGGGCGCTCACCACGATGATCGGCAGGTCGTGCTCCCGGCGGACCTCCCGGATCACGGCGAACCCGTCCATCGACCCGAGCATCAGGTCGACGACCATGAGGTCCGGCGTCGCCGTCGCGACCAGCGCGACCGCCTCCTCGCCGCTCGCCGCCTCGGCGACGTCGTAGCCCTCGTCCTCCAGCGCCCACCGCAGGGCGGTGCGGATCGGGTCGTCGTCCTCGACGACCAGCAGACGCGGAGCCACTCCCGCCATGCTGCCATCGGCCACCGGGCGTTCGGCCGGTCGTCACAGGATCGCAAAGCAACTCCCGGCCGGTTCTCAATCTCCTCGCGGGAGCCTGTCAGTGGCCGCCTGCAGAGTGGCGGCCATGCGACGGTCCCGAGGAGGACAGCGATGACGTTGGCTCCCGCACGGCCCCGGTTCGACACTCCGACCCGGGTCGACGTGGTGACCATCCACCTCGACGACGACCTGCTCGCCGGCGGCCTGGCGGACGTGCGCTGGCTGCTGCACGACGCGCTGCTGGCCGGCGCCCGCCGGCTGGTGGTCGACATCTCCGGCGTGCAGCACCTGTCCAGCTCCGCCGTCGCGAGCTTCCTGTCGGCGCACCGCACCTGCCGGGCGCGGGGCGGGGCGGTGGTGCTGCGCGGGGCGAACCGGCGGACCGAGGACCTGCTGCACCGGACCGGTCTGTGGCGCGTGATCGAAGTCGAGCCGCCGACCGGGGCGGCGGCGTGACCGCCGACCTCACCGAGGTGGTCGACCGGCGTGCAGGGCTGATCCGGGCCAGCGGCCGCCTGACCTCGCTCGGGGCCGACCTGCTGCGCGGCACCGCGGACGGGCTGCGCGGCAGCGGGCACGCCCGCGTGGTGCTGGACCTGCGCGGGGTCAGGGCCGCCGACGCCGCGGGGCTCGACATCCTCCGCGAGCTGCGCCGGGAGTTCGCCGCCGACGGCGGGGAGCTGCTGATCCGCGCCTGAGACCGGCCGGCCGTCGACGGTGCTGCTGCCTGCGGCCGGCCTGCTCTTCCTGGCACTGTGCGGCAACGCCGGCCAACCTCGGGGGCCGACCCTGTCGAGTGTTGCCTATTGACTTTCGATAGATAGAAACTGACGCTCGATGCATGCACACGGTGCGTCGGGCAGTGGGCCCCCTCAGGATCCTGCTCGTGGTGGTGTTCGCGGCCCTGGTGGCTGCGCAGATCTGGGCGCTGCCCGCGCTGGTGCCGGACCTGGCCGAGCCCTCGCTGGAGCAGTCGTTCATGACGTGGACGATGCTCACGGTCCTCGTGCTGGGGCTGCTGTGCGTCCAGGTCGTGATCGTGTGCACCTGGAAGCTGCTGACCCTGGTCACCCACGACCGCATCTTCAGCGCGGGTGCCCTGCCCTGGGTGAACGCGATCGTGTGGGCGATCGCCGTCGGCTGGGGGATGTTGCTGGGCGCCTTCGTCTGCGCCTACTACTTCATCGTCGACGAGGTCAGCGACGACCCGGTGCTGCCCGCGCTGCTGCTGGTCCTGCTGCTCGTCGGCGCCGTGGTGGGGCTGCTCATGGTGGTCATGCGCGCGTTGCTGCGGCAGGCGACGACGCTGCGGACGGACATGGAAGCGGTCATCTGATGCCCATCGTCGTGCGCATCGACGTCGAGCTGGCCAAGCGCAAGATGAGCGTGGGCGAGTTCGCCGAGCGGGTCGGTCTCACGCCGGCGAACGTCGCCGTGCTGAAGAACGGCCGCGCCAAGGCGGTCCGCTTCAGCACCCTGGAAGCCATGTGCCGGGTCCTCGAGTGCCAGCCCGGCGACCTGCTCGAGTGGGTCCCGGAGGACCACCACGCCCCGCACGAGGCCCACCGGTGATCGAGGTCCGCGGCCTGACCAAGCGGTACGGCGACGTCCTGGCCGTCGACGACCTGAGCTTCGACGTCGAGCCGGGCAGGGTCACCGCGTTCCTCGGCCCGAACGGGGCGGAGAAGTCCACGACGATGCGGATGGTCCTCGGTCCGGACCGGCCCACCTCGGGAGAGGCGCTCGTGAGCGGACGGCCGTCGCGACGCTCGCCGAGCCGCTGCGCGAGGTCGGTGCGCTGCTCGACCCGGGCTCGGTCCACCCCGGCTGCAGCCACCTCCGTGGCTGTCGGCCATCGCCGAGGTCCTGCCGGGATCCGGGGCGGCGTCCCTGCTGCTCGGGGAGGTGCCGGGGATGACGCGGGCGTCGTCGGTGGCGGCGCTGCTGGGCTGGGCCGGCGGCGCGCTCCTGCTCGGGTGGCTGCGACTCGCCCGGGACGACGCGAACCGGTGACCACGGGCCGTCCGCGGCCGCGGGCTCACCGGGCCGTGAGCACCGCGTCCGTCGCCCGGCGGATCACGTCGTAGCAGCCGCACGCGTGCGCCTGGAGGCGCGGCCGGTCGGTGATGGTGATGGCGCCGCGGGTGTAGGTGATGCAGCCGTCCTCGGCGAGTGACTGGGCGACCTCGCTGACCGAGGTCCGTCGCACGGCGAGCATCTGCGCGAGGAAGTGCTGGGTGAGCTCGAAGCTGGGGCTGTCCATGCGGTCGGCGGTCATGAGCAGCCACCGGGAGGCGCGCTGGCGCACCGTGTGGACCCGGTTGCAGGCGGCGTTGCGCGACACCTGCGTGAACAGCGCCTGGGCGGAGCGGCGGAGCATGTCGGTCAGCGGACCGTCGACCTCGGTGATGTGCTCGCGCAGGTCCTCGGCGGCCAGCGTCAGCGCGTGGCCGGGGACCTGCACCAGCGAGCGCTCGGTCGGGGTTCCCGCGCCGAGGAACAGCGCCATCCCGACCATGCCCTCCCTCCCGACGGTGGCGGTCTCCACCACCTGGTCGACACCGAGGTCGACGACGACGGAGACCACGCCGACCAGCGGGAAGTGCACCGCCTGGATCGGCTGCCCGGGCTCGTGCAGGACCTGCCCCAAGGGCAGCGGCATCGGCTGCAGATCGGGGAGCAGCGCGGCCAGGGCGTCCTCGCCCAGGCCGGCGAGGACGGTGTTGCGCCGTGCTGTGCGCGGGTCGACCGCCACGATGGACTCCTCCGGTGCCGGGCTGCCGGCGTACCGCGACGCTCTCGGCGGGATCGTGATCCCTCGTCCGCGGTCGGTGTGGTCGGGCGGAGGCTGCCCTTGGTGACAGGGCACACCCATCCTGCCGGACGACGTCAAGCGAGCGGTCCCACGCCCGCCTCCGGCGGCTCAATGTCGGGTAGCGTGCACAGCACGTCGTTCCTCGGCAGAGCGGAGGGCCGGGCGGAGCGAGCCGGTCCGCCTGATCGCCCTCCCGCGGACTCCCGGGCGGCGTGCGATCGAGAGGACCACCTGCGATGACCGGTCCTGCGGACAACGAGAACCCGGCGCACGCACCGGCGGCCTACGACGGACTCAGCCACCTGCTGCTGGCGGAGGAGGACCCCCAGTCGGTGCTCCAGCGGGTGGTCGACCAGGTCAAGCGGGCGATGCCGGACGGCGCCGAGGCGTCGATCACGGTGCTGCGCGACGACCGGCCCACGACGGCGGCCTTCACCGGGGACCTGGCCCTGGACCTCGACGAGACGCAGTACGGGCGTGGCCACGGCCCGTGCCTGGACGCCGCCTTCGGGAGCCACATCGTGGAGATCGTCGACGGCCGCGCCGAGAGCCGGTGGCCGGACTACATCCCGACCTTCCTCGATCGGGGCGCGGTGAGCTCGATCGCCGTCCCGGTCCCTGCGGCCGGCCTGGTCGCGGGGTTGAACGTCTACGCGCCCTCCGCGCAGACCTTCAGCGAACAGGACCGGCAGACCGTCGTGGAGCTCGCCAGCTACGCCGCGGTCGTGCTGACCAACATGGACACCCTGCAGGACGCGCGCGAGCTGGCCGAGAACCTGCAGAAGGCGCTGGAGTTCCGTTCGGTCATCGAGCAGGCCAAGGGCATCCTGATCGAGCGGTTCAAGCTGACGCCCGACGAGGCGTTCCGGCTGCTGGCCGAGGCCTCCATGCACAACAACCGGAAGGTGCGCGACATCGCCGAGACCCTCGTGCTCACCGGCAGTCTGGAGGTCCGGTTCCCGCTTCCCGACGGTGCGACGAGCACCACTCCCCACGACTCGCAGGAGGGAGGACGCCGATGAGCGACCCCACCCGTCCCGTCGACGACCTGCCGCCGGACGAGCCGGGTCTCGCGGCGCCGGACGCCCTGGCATCGGCGCTGACCCAGATGGCCGGGCTGGTGCTGTCCCGGGAGAGCGTCGACACCGCACTGGAGCTGGTCACCACGCTGGCCGTCACCGTGACCTCCGGCACGCTCGGCGCCGCCGTGACCGTCGTCGACGAGCGCGGCAAGCGTTCCCGAGCGGCCTCCGGCCAGGCGGTCGAGCAGGCCGACGCCCTGCAGTACGAGCTCGACGAGGGGCCGTGCCTGACCGCCTGGCGCACCCAGCAGGTCGTGCGCATCGACGACACGACCACCGACGGGCGCTGGCCGCGGTGGAACGAGGCGGCCGGCCGGCTGGGCGTGCGCTCGGTGCTCAGCGCGCCCCTGCTCGCGGCAGGCGAGTCGATCGGCGCGATGAAGGTCTACGGCACCCGCCCCCTGGCCTACGGTCCGCACGACGAGCAGGTCATGCGTCTGTTCGCCGCCCAGGCGGCGATCCTGCTGGCCAACGCCCGGAGCCTGGGAGAGGCCCGCCGGCTGAGCCGGCAACTGGCCGAGGCGCTCATCAGCCGGGACGCCATCGCCCAGGCCACCGGCGTGCTGCTGGCACGGGGGGCCGCCACCCAGCAGGACGCCTTCGCGTCGCTCGCCGCAGCCGCTCGGCACAGCCACGGCCGGGTCGAGGACGTGGCACGGAGCCTCGTGTCCTCCGTGATCGCGGACAACGCCCGCCCCGGCGCCCCCTGATCCGCCCTCGACCATGACCAACGAGGAGCGCCACCGTCGCATGGACGCCGCCCGCGTCCGCGCCGAGCTGACGGTGCAGGACCTGTGGCTGCAGTACGTGGCGCTCGGCGGCAGCAGTGACGCCTTCGACCTCGACGCCTACCTGCAGGGCCTGGCGCCGCTGGAGACCTTCCAGCAGGACATCCTGGCCCAGGCCCTCAACGAGCGTCTCGAGGACCTGTACCAGGCCGCCCGGATCCCGCTGTCGGAACCGACGCCGGGGACGGGGGACGCGATCCCGCTCCAGGACGCCGTGGACCACCTCCTCCGCAGGCGGTCGCCGGCGGCCGAGGCCCCCGAGGCCTCCGGCGGCGAGCCCGCCTGAGAGCGCCTCCGGTGCTGCCCGGGTCTCAGGTCGACCCGGAGGCCACAGTCCAGCGCGCGACCGCTGACAGGGACCTGCCGTTCGCGCGCGCTCCTCGCAGCGACGTCTCATCGGTCAACTGGCAGCCCCGAGGGCAGTCGAACTCGACGGGGATCCCGTTGAGCCATCCGACGGCCGCGGAGTGCCCGCAGCCGGGACAGGTCTCCCAGGTGACTCGCTCGCTCGCGCTCATGCGCCTGTCCCCCAGGTCGCCGACGTCTTCCCGGCAACCGGTGACGAGGAGGGGTGGGCCCACTCTATGAGCCCGCCCACTCCGTGGATTGCGTTTCTCGTACCCCTGCCGCACGCCGGGCAACCACACGGCAGTCGTCGGAGCCGTCACCGTCGGACAGCGGAGGGGCAGGTCGACACCACGCCGCGGCTGCCTCGTGGTCAACGCCGGATGGCAGCCAGCGCCCCCGGCAGTCCCATGAGGCCCAGAGATCCCCGTGAGGGCCAGGGCCTCCCCCTAGACCCGCCGATCCGGGGGCACCCACACGCCACGCTCCACCATCAGCTGGATCTGCTTCTCGATCACCTGCTCGCGGAACTCCGCGTGGGTGAACGGCGCCCGGTCGGCGTAGAGGTTCGGCGGATAGACCGAGTCGCGGTAGACCAGCTGGTAGAGCTCGGTGCGGAGGTCCTTGGCCCAGTTGTCCCACTGCGCGTGGGTGCGGAAGTGCCGGAGAGCGTCGATGTCGATGGTCCCGGCGACATAGGAGGACCCGGCCCCGTACAGGTGCTGACCGACGACCCGGCCCTTGTAGTCGATCACCATCGACCGCCCGCCGAAGGTGTCGATCGGGTCCTGCGCCTCGGGATACAGGTAGTAGGTGGCCAGGTTGGGGGCCACGACGTAGAAGTTGTTGTCCAGGGCGCGCGCCCGGCTCTGGATCTCGAAGAACTCGTTGCCCGTGTGCGGGTGGGGGTAGGACGCCCGGTAGACGACCTCGGCACCGTTCATCGCCAGCCCGCGTGCGTTCTCGGGGTAGGAGCCCTCGTTCGCCATGAGGACGCCGAGCCGGCCGATCTCGGTGTCGGCCACCGGGAAGAAGGCATCGAGGGTCAGTCCGTGGAGCTCCACCCAGCGGTCCCACACGTCGTGCGGGGTCATCGAGTGCTCGACCGGGTACAGGGTCGTCAGCTTGTAGTGCTTGAGGACGAGTTCGCCCCGCCGGTCGAGGGCGAACCCGACGTTGAAGAACCGGTCGGGGAAGGACTCGTGGCGGGCCTTGGCCTGTGCCATCACGAAGGTGTCGTAGGTGCGGGCCAGCTCGCCGAGGAACTCTGTCTCCGGACCCGGGATGTCGATGGCACAGTCCCGGGCGAACGTCGCGTGGTCGAGGTCGAGCACCTCGTCGTTGAACGCTTGCAGACCGCCCTCGGGGATCGCGACGAGCCGCACCGGCAGGTCGAGGCTGGACAGCCAGGACGCGGCCTTGAACAGCTGCGCGATGTGCTCGAGGTTGCGGCCGATGTCGGCGCGGGTGCGGATGCCGCGCACCGCAGGGACGAGGCCCACGGCGGTGTAGGGCTCGGGCATGCGGGGAGTGTTCCACCGAATCGCCGCCGCGGAACGGGGACGACCTCCCGTCTCGAGCCACCGGTCAGGGACGTCCGTCCCGACCGGACGGCGAGGGCGGTCCCGCGCCCGGGGCGAGGTCGGCGCCCGGGATGCGCCGCCCGGCGCCTCGCCGGGGCAGTGTCGCGGACCCGCAGGCGGCAGCGAGTGCGGCTCCGGCGGCGACCAGGAACGCCGTCGAGAAGCTGCCCGACCGGTCGGCGATCCACCCGCCGAGCTGGGGACCCACCAACTGTGCGGACCCGAAGACGAGGGTGACCGCGCCGAAGGCGGCGGCGAACCGCCGGGGGTCGAGCCAGTCAGCGAGGTGAGCGGCGAGCACGGCCGGGGCTCCGGACAGCGCCAGGCCGAACACGAGTGCGGAGAGGGCAGCCCAGGGCTCGTCGCCGACCGGGACCAGCAGGATCGCGGCGGTCATCCCCACGTAGGCCCACGTCATGGCCGCTCGCCGTCCCACCCTGTCCGACCAGCGGCCGAGCAACACCCCGCCGAACATGATGCACACCCCCGCGAGCGCGAAGACGGCAGAGGCGTGGCCGGCGCCGAAGCCGGCGTCGTCCTGATACGCGGCGACCAGGAAGGTCATGTAGATGGAGATCGCCAGGCCGTATCCGCCGTAGGAGAGGGTCGAGCCGATCCACCCGGGGACCGCGCGCAGCGCCCAGATGCGGACCGGACCGGTGACCGGGGCGACCGGGGGACGCAGCCACCGCAGCGCCGCGGCCGCGACGAGCGCCGACAGCACCGCCTCGATGCCCCACACGGGGCGCCACACACCAGGGTCGCCGACGGCGTGCACCACGGCGGTGAGACCGCTGCTCGCCACCACCCCGAGACCGACCCCGCTGCCGGTCAGCCCGATGGCCAGGCCCCGGCGGGACACCCGGACAGCGGATCCGGCGATGCCCGGAGCCGGCACCCAGATCATCGCTCCGCCGAACCCCGCCAGGACCATGCCCGTCACCAGGACCGGCACCGACGGCGCGAGCGAGAGGACCGACAGCCCGGCCGTGGTGAGCAGCAGGCCCGTGCGCACCGAGGTCGCCGGTGCCATGCGGTCGGCAGTGAGGCTGACCAGGAGCGTCCCCGCGAGGTACGCGGTGAGGTTCAGCGTGCCGAGCAGTCCGGCGACGACGTAGGAGTGCACGAGATCGGCGTTGACGGCGGGCAGCAGGAGCGCGTACCCGAAGCGCCCGAAGCCCTGGGCCACGGCGGCGGCCAGCACCAGCACCGGGAGGAGGACCCGTGGCCCGGGAGCGGAGCCGCTGTGTCCCGCAGCGCGAGCACGGAGAGGTCGCACCGGAGCCGCCAGCAGTCGGTCGGGACGGGGCTACGCCGTCGTGGTCACCGAGGCCAGCACGGCCGGATAGGCCGCCTCGGCGACTCGGCGCAGCTCGGCGTCCGTGCGGTCCTGGACCGGATGCGGAACCAGCACGTACGGCGCCGGGAAGCCGAGCGCCGCGCCCTGCAGCCGCGCTGCCTCATCGAACGCCCGACTGGCGAGGAAGACCCCGACCACGCCCCGGCGCTCGAGGTCGGCGATGTCGTGCACACTGCACGACGTGCACGAGCCCTAGTCGGCCAGCGCCTCGATCACCACCTCGCACTGCTCGGTGATCTCGTGCCGCAGGTCGACCGGGGCGATCCGCGCGAACGTCGGCTTGCGGTAGCGGCGCACCGTCGCGCCGTCCTCGCGGAGCAGCTCCTCGAGCCGGTCCAGGACGACGTCCCCACGGGCCTTGCTGATGTCGAGCAGCCCCACGGTGCGGCCCTGCAGCGAGGACGGGCGCGGGAGCGGCGCCCGGACCGGTGCCTGCCGCTCACTGGTGGGATCGAGAACCGTCTTCACGCCCGTACCTCCTGTGTCACCGGGACGCTTCCCGTCCGACCGGCCACCCAACCACCGACGATCGCACTGAACAGGCCGGCGTCGCCGCCGGCGGAGACGATCAGCAGCCCGCCCGGCCGGAACTTCGGCAGCTCGTCGGCGGCGGCCCCGGACGGCAGGCCCTCGGCCATGCCGCCGGCCCCCCGCACCAACTCACCGGCGGGCAGTCTCAGCAAGCCGTCCAGCTCGGCCAGCAGCCGGGTCCGGTCCCACCCGGCTTCGCGGAAGACCCGCCCGTGTTCCGGGGAGACGACGAGCATCGCGTCGAAGGCCATCGGCAGCTTGGGGTGGGCGTTGACGCGCAGGCACGCCGCGAACGTGCGGGCCAGCGACTCCGGATCACGGCTCAGCTGGTCGACCACCGGCTGCACGCCTGATCCGGCGAAGACGGTCACGGCGTCGCCGGGTACTCCTCGCTCGGCCGCCAGCGGAGGGAACGGGCTGTCCTGCTCGCGCTCGGCGAAGCAGAAGGTGAACTTGCCCGGGTTGCCCAGGGTCGCCCGGTCGACCTCACCGGGACGGCCGCCCCCGACGTTGCGCACCACCAGCTGGAGTGCCCGACCGATCGTGGCGTTGGCACGGTTGCCCTGTCCGAGGGCGTTGACCCCGCTGTTCATCCCGATCCGGGCGGCGACCGGCCCGTTGACGATGACGACCGGTCCCGCGAAGTAGGTGGTGGCGAGCAGGCCGTGCAACGCGAACTCCTCGGCGGACGCCGCCTCGAGCGCCGCGAGGACGACCGGCAGGTACTCGGGCAGGCAGCCGGCCATCACCGCGTTGACCGCGACCTTCTCGACGGTGCACTCCACGAGGTCCGGCGGGACGACGGCCACCACCTCACCGGGATCGCGGGCCGTCCCGCGCAGCATCCGCAGCACCCGCTCGGGAGTCGGCGGCACGACCGGCAGTCCGTCGGTCCAGCCGCGGTCGAACAACGCCTCGTGCTCGTCCTCGAGGTCGGCCAGCTCCACCCGGCGGCTGGTCAACCCGGTGCTCCCGTACCTCGCCTCCAGGGCGTCGACCCGGGTCGGGTCCACCGACAGGGACCCGCAGCCCGGCCGGTGCTCGGGCAGGCCCGCACCCAGCCCGGCGACGCCGGTCAGCGTCTCCCACTGCTCGCGGCTCCAACCCACCACCCGGGCGGTCTCCACACCGTTGTCGACCCGCAGCAGGGTGGGGACGGTCTCGACGTCCAGCCGGTAGGACAGCTCGAGGGCGGTGTCGTCGTGGTCGAACCAGTCCGGGTCGTCCTGGCACCACACCGCGGCGCCCAGTTGCCGCAGCACCGGCTCGACCAGCACGCAGGTCGGGCAGTCCCGCTTCACGACCGCGACCAGCCCGTCCGGCACGTGCACGGAGTCGACCCTAGCCGCGCCCGCGGTCCGATCCCAGGGCGCGACCCCAGCCGGAGCGGGGCCCGGTCCCGCCGGCCTTGTCGCAGCCACCCGGCCTCGGCAGACTCCGGTCGTCAGCGTGCCCGGAGGACGAAGGGCGGACGACGATGTCCGACGACGACCTGGCCTACGCCACCGCGACCGAGCTGGCCGGCCGCATCCGATACGTCGTGACCTCTCCCCCGTCGAGGTCATCGACGCCGTGGTCGCCCGCATCGAGGCGCGGAACCCCACCCTCGACGCACTGGTCTTCACCGCGTTCGACGAGGGCCGGGACCGAGCGCGCCAGGCCGAACGGGCCCTCACGTCGGGCGCGCCGCTCGGCACGCTGCACGGCGTCCCGACCGCGATCAAGGACCTGTTCGACTTCACGCCCGGATGGCCGGCCACGTTCGGCGGAATCCGCGCACTCCAGGACTCCAGCGTCCCTGCCCACTGCACGTACGCGGAGAGGATGGAGGCCGCCGGAGCCGTTCTCGTCGGCAAGACCAACAGCCCCGTGATGGGCTTTCGCGGAACCTGCACCGGGCGACCGGACGCCTTCGGCTCGCTCAACCGGATCCTGTTCGAGGGGCGTTGACCCGTACCGTGGACAACGCCGCCCTCGCCCTCGACGTCCTCGCCGGATACGACGACCGAGACCCCTTCGCCCTCGACGATCCCGCCACCTTCGCCGGGGCCACGCGCCGGTCGATCCGTGGCCGGCGGATCGCCCGCAGCCCCGACTTCGGCGTCTACCCGGTCGACCGCCGGGTCGCCGGCGTCGTCCAGCGGGCGGTGCCCGCCTTCGAGGACGCGGGCGCCGCCGTCGATCAGGTCGACCTCGCGTTCGACCACGACCAGCGCGAGCTGAGCGACCTGTGGTGCCGCCTGATCATGCCGCTCAACATCGAGGGCCTCGAGGGACCGAAGGCGCAGGGCCTCGACCTGCTCGGCGACCACCGCGACGACTCCCCGCAGGAGTACCTGCGCTGGATCGTCAACTTCACCGGCCATCCGGCCGCCTCGATACCCGCCGGGGACGTCGACGGGCTGCCGGTCGGCATGCAGATGATCGGCCGTCGCTACTGCGACGCCGACGTCCTCGCCGCGAGCGCGGCATACGGGCGCCTCCGGCCCTGGCAGGACGCCTACGCCCGATGCGCCGCCCGTTCCCTCGCGTCATCTGCTGGGCGCGACCTCGACCTCGACCGATCCTCCGGCCCCGGGAGCCAGCGATGATGACAGTGGTGACCACGACCAGGGTCCGGCCCGGTGGCGAGGCGGAGTGGGACGCCGCGGTGCGGGCCCGGTTCGACTCCGCCCGTGAGCGGCCGGGCTGGATCTCCGGACAGCTCCTCACCTCGGACGACGAGAGCTCCATCCGCGTGATCGTCGGGACCTGGGAGAGCCGCGAGGCCTGGGAGGCCTGGCACGCAGACCCGGCCTTCCTCGATCAACGAGCCACGTTGCAACGCCTGGAGGAGGAGGGCAGCCGGGTGGCGTGGTTCCGGGTGGTCGCCGACGCCCGTGCCCGCGACTGAGGAGCGAGCCGCGCGTGACCCGACCGTGAACGTGTGATCGGCCGGTTTCGTCGACCGCGAGCACCATCGGCCTCCGGGGGACGCAGCGGGAGGCACGTTCTCGTCATCCGCGGGCACCTGCTTGGTTCAGCGCCTCGGCGGTGAGTACCTGCGCCAGGTGAGAGCGGTAGGCCGCGTCGGCGCGCAGGTCCGACGGCGGGCCGGCCCCGTCGGCCGCGCGGACGGCCGCGACTGCGACTCCGGCACCGCCGGCCAGGGCCTCCTCCACGGCGCGCGCCCGCAGCGGCACCGGGCCCATGTTGACCAGCCCGACGGCGTGCCCGCCGGCGGTCTCCTGGACGGCGACGCCGACGATGGCCCAGTCCTGACTCCGCTGCCGGAACTTCCGGAAGCCCCACCCGCGTCCGGGCAGCACCGGCACGCGGATCTCGAGGAGGATGTCGTCCGGCTCGGCCGCGGTCTCCCAGAAGTCCAGGAAGAAGCCGTCCGCGGAGACCTCGCGTTGACCGCTCCGGCCGCGCAGGACGAGCGTCGCATCGAGCGCGAGGAGCACCGCCGGTACGTCGGCCGCGGGGTCGCCGTGCATGACGGCGCCGCCGATCGTCCCGCGGGCACGCACCTGCCGGTCCCCCACGGTGGCCGCCGCCGCGGCCAACAGCGGTACCTGCTCGCGGACCAGGGACGAGAGTTCGAGGTCGCGGTAGCGCAGGCCGGCACCGAGGCGCAGCACCCCGTCGGACTCTTCCAGTGTCCGCAGTTCCGGCAGCCTGCTGATGTCGATCAGCACCTCGGGCGCCGCCAGGCGGAACTTCATCAGGGGGATGAGCGAGTGTCCGCCGGCGAGCCACTTGGCGTCGTCCCCGTGCTCGGCCATGAGCGAGGCGGCGTGCTCGAGGGACGACGCCTGCAGGTAGTCGAAGCCGGCGGGGATCACCGCTGGCCTGCCTGCTCGGCGCGGTCGGCGTGCGCACGGGCCGCCGGGCCAGGGCCGCCGTGTTCGGCGGCCCAGGTCACCGACTCCACGATCATCTGATAGCCGGTGCAGCGACACAGGTTGCCCTCCAGGCCCTCGCGGATCTCCGCCCGGGTCGGCTGAGGGCTGTCCAGCAGCAGACCGGTGGCCGAGACGACCATGCCGGGCGTGCAGTAGCCGCACTGCAGGCCGTGGCACTGCCGGAAGCCCTCCTGCACCGGGGACATCTCCCCGTCGGATGCCAGCCCCTCCACGGTGAGCACCTCGCTGCCGTCGACGGCGGCGGTGAAGACCGTGCAGGACTTCACCGCCACGCCGTCGAGCAGGACCGTGCAGGCACCGCAGTTGCTCGAGTCGCAGCCCACGTGCGTCCCCGTCAGGCCGAGGGTGTCGCGCAGGTAGTGCACGAGCAGCTGGCGGGACTCGACCGGGTGCCGCGTCGTCAGCCCGTTGACGTGCAGCTCGACGTCGTGCCTCATGGGGTCACCTTCCAGTCCTCGTCGCGGCCACCCTCCGGCGGTTCGGGCATCCCCTCGGGCGGTGACGCTCCGGCGTCGGCTTGCGGCGCCGCCACGCCGGGGCTCACCCCGTCGGCGGCCCGGCCGTCGTTCATCGCGGTCCAGACCTTGAACGGGGTCAAGGGCATGTCGATCGTCCGGACCCCGAGGTGGGACAGCGCGTCCACGACGGCGTTGACCACCGCCTGCGGCGCCGCGGTGGCGCCGGACTCACCGAGGCCCTTGGCGCCGAGCGGGTTGAAGCTGGTCTTCACCTCGACGTGGTGGGTCTCCATGTCCGGCAGGTCGGGCGCGCCCGGCACCGCGTAGTCGATCAGCGACGAGGTGACCGGCTGGCCCTCCGGGTCGTACCCGACCTCCTCCAGCAGCGCCTGGGCGATGCCCTGGGCCACGCCGCCCTCCACCTGGCCGCGCGCGGTGAGCGGGTTGATCACCGTGCCGCAGTCGTCCACCGCGACGTAGCGCAGGATGTCGACCTTGCCGGTCGCGCGGTCGACCTCGACCACGCAGGCGTGCGCGCCGCTGGGATAGCTGAGGTTGGTCGGCTCGTAGCAGTCCATCGCCTGCAGCCCGATCTCCATGCCGTCGGGGCACTTGTGCGGCTTGTAGGCGGTCAGGGCGACGTCGGCGAGGGTGACCTCGGTGCCTGGGGTGCCGCGGACGGCGAAGGACTCGCCGTCCTGGACGATGTCGTCCTCGTTCGCCTCGAGCATGTGCGCGGCGATCTGCAGGAGCTTGCGGCGCACCTTGTCGCTGGAGCGCATCACCGCCGGCCCGCACACCGGGATGGCCCGGCTGCCCATCGTGCCGATGCCCTCCTGCACGGTGTGGGTGTCGCCGTGCCGGACGGTGATCCGCTCCATCGGGATGCCGCCGAGGGCGTCGGCGGCGATCTGCGCGAAGGCCGTCTCGTGGCCCTGGCCGTGCGGGCTGGTGCCGACCGAGACGACCACGGTGCCGTCGGAGTTCATGCGCACCGTGGAGGACTCCCAGCCGCCGAGATAGCCGAACTGCTCGAACAGCGGCGTCGGCCCGAACCCGCCCATCTCCACGAACGTCGAGAAGCCGATGCCCAGCAGCGGCCGGCTCAGGTCGGCCCGGCGCTCCTCGGCCTCGCGGCGCAGCACCTCGTAGTCGAGGTTCTCCAGCAGCGTGTCCAGCAGCCGCGGGAAGTCGCTCTCGTCGTAGACGATGCCCGGCCACTGGGTGGCGAAGGGCATCTCGTCGGGCTGGATGAAGTTGGCCCGCCGCACCTCCAGCGGGTCCCTGCCCAGCTCGTCGGCGACCACGTCCATCACCCGTTCGATGAGGAAGGCTGCCTCGGGCCGGCCCGCGCCACGGTAGGCGCCGATCGGTGTGGTGTTGGTGGCCACGCTCTTGAAGGACGCTGCGATCTTGGCGATCTTGTAGCAGCCGCCAGACATGAAGACCGTGAGCGTGGGCAGTCCCGCTCCTGTCGCGTCCGGCCAGGCGCCGCAGTCCTGGACGATCGCCAGGCGCATGGCCAGCACGCGGCCGTCGTCGTCGAAGCCGACCTCGACGTCCTGCAGCTGCGCCCGGCCGTGGGTCATCGAGACGAGGTTCTCGCTGCGGGTTTCCACGTACTTGACCGGCCGGCACAGCCGCCGCGACAGCTCGGCGGTGAGGATGAACTCCGGGTAGAAGCTGGCCTTGGCGCCGAAGCCCCCGCCGACGTCCGGCGCGACGACGCGGGTCTCGTGCTGAGGCAGCCCGAACATCGTGGCCAGCTCGTTGCGGATCGGGTGCGGCGCCTGCACGGTCGCGTACAGGGTGAGCCCGGTGGTGTCCCAGTTGGCCAGGCAGCCGTTCGGCTCGATCGGTACCGCGGCCAGCCGCTGGTTGCGGATCCGCAGGCTCGTGCGGTGCGGCGCCGCGGCAAGCTCGGCCTCGGCGTCGTCCTCGGTCATGGGCTGGTCCATGACGACGTTGCTGCGCTGCCCCGGCACGATCGGCGCCGCGCCGTCGGCCATGGCCTGCTCGATGGTGGCCAGCACGGGGAGGGCGTCGTGGTCGACGACCACGGCCGCGGCCGCGTCGGCCGCGACGTACCGATCGACGGCGACGACGACGGCGAGCGGCTCACCGACGAAGCGGACGGTGTCCGAGGCCAGGCAGGGCCGCTCCATGCCCGGGATGGACCGGGTGTGCGGCAATCCCGGCAGGTCGGCCGCCGTCCAGACGCCCAGGACGCCGGGCATGTCCCGGGCCGCGGAGGTGTCGATGCCGGTGATCCGCGCGTGCGCCTGGACGCTGCGCACGTACGCCATGTGCACGGTGCCCGGCAGCTGGATGTCGTCGACGAAGCGGCCCCGACCGGTGAGCAGCGCCGGGTCCTCCTTGCGGACCACAGCGGCCCCGACCATGGAGGCCATCAGCGGGTCACCTGCCCGGGGCCCCCGTCCCGCACCCGGGCGGTCTCCTTGTCGAATCGGTCGAATCGGTCGAATCGGTCGATGAGCTCGTGAACTCGGCACTGGCTCCGGACGCCGGCTTCCGTGGGCATCACGCCCCCCTTGGTGTGCAGTGCAGCCCGTGAGGAGGCCGTTCACGATAGGGAGAACACGTCGGGATCAACTGCCCACCGGACATGACGAGAACAGAGTCGGCGCGGCATCACTGCGACGGGACCTGCGATGGCAGTCCGCATGCGCCCCGCCGTCGTCACCACAGGCTTCGACCAGGTGACCACGAGCCGAGATGCCCAACGAGACCTCGAAGAGCAGTAGCCCGGACCCACGAATCGTGGGTCCGGGCCATGCCGATGTCGTACGACGTCACACGGCGGAGGGCGTGGGATTCGAACCCACGATGGGTTTGACCCCATAGCGGTTTTCAAGACCGCCGCCATCGGCCACTAGGCGAGCCCTCCTGACCGGTCGAGGCTAACCCGCGCGCCCGGCACAGGTCCCCTCAGTCGGTCGAGACGTCCGTGGCGGCGGTGACGCGGAGGCCGCCGCTCCAGCCGATCGACTCGACCTGGAAGCCCAGCTGGGTCAGGACGGTGGCGATCGCGGTGGTCATCGTCTGCTGCACGGCCGCCACCACGTCCGCGCCGCGGACCTGCTGCAGGCTCATGCGGTCGTGCTGGTGCCAGCTGACCAGGATGCCGAGGGAGTCCAGGTCGGGGGACAGGCACACCCCGCCGGCCGGACCGCCGTCGTCCGCGGCGGATCCCGCGCAGTCGTGCAGCGGCAGGCCCGCCTCCGTCAGCGCGGCGCCCACCTCCACGACCAGCGTCGTCCGGGGGTCGGTGTCCGACGGCAGCAGGTCCCAGTCCTCGGACAGCCGCGCGAGGTGGCTCCCGAGCTCGGCCAGCCACGCCCGCTCCTGCGGCGTCTGCCGGAGCACCACCGCGCCGTCGGCCCGCTGCACGCCGTGGACCGGGCGGGTCGAGGGGGACAGCCCCGAGGCCAGCGCGGCCCATTCCGCATCGATCCGGTCGGTGAACGGGCCGGCCACGAGGTGCGTGCCCGGCTCGTCGTCCGACTCGTCGACCAGCCACCACGCCGGCGCCGACTCCGCGGCACGCCGGCCCGCCGGGTGGGCGGCGACGCCGACCGCCGTCCGCTGCGCGACCTGCGGAGCGGCCGCCTCGCCACGGGAGGAGCGGGCTGCGGTCGCCCCCTGTCCGCCCCGGCCGGCGGCCGGGCCGGGAACGGCCGCGGCGGGAACGGCGGCCGGCTGGGCGGCCACCGAGTTGCGCTCGTACTCGTAGCGGGCCGTCGACCCCCTGCCCAGCGCGACGACCAGGCCGGCCAGCACGACGAAGCCCAGCACGGCCACAGCCGGCCACACCAGCATCACAGCGCCGCCCCGTCGTGCGGGTCGGCCGCCGGGCCGACGGCGGAACGGAGGGCCGTCGGGCCCGACTCGGGTACAGCAAGCACCTTCACGCAGGGCTCCTCGAGGACGTCCATCGCGGCGGGGGAAGTGCCGCGGACAGCCGGAAAGCTAGCTCCCGCGGCGCTCCGTCCGGCCCCCTCCGCCACCACCGGACCGGCGCCCGTCACCGGATCGTTGCCGCGGGCCGGCAGGGCCGTCGGTGACCCGTCCTCGGCTGCACAGCCTTGTCGACAAGCCCCCCGAGCCTGAGCGTGGCGGCGCCGCGGGAGGCCTCCGGTCATCCCGGCCGGACCCCGACACGCCGGTGTGTCGGGCCGGCGGACGACGGGGTCAGACGGCCCGTGCGGTGACGAACGTGCAGATCCCCTGGCCGTAGTGGGCCTTCTGGCGCACCCCGATGACCTTGAGGAGGGCGATCTCGACCCGGTACGCCAGCCGCACGATCCCCCGGTAGAACGTGTCCCCGCCGTTGGTGACCTCGATCTGGTCGAACCCGGCCAGCCGGATGTGCTCGGTGAGCATCCAGTCCGGGAGGATCGTGATGTGGCCGGGCTGGTGGTAGTGCCGGGGCCCGAAGATGTACGGCGCGCCCCGCAGGAACATCTTCAGCCGTGAGTGCGGGTGGGTGATGTTCGGCGTGCTCACCAGCAGCTGGTCGCCCGCCCGGAGCAGGGACCGGATCTGGCGCAGCACCTGCCGGGGGTTCTCGACGTGCTCCAGCGTCTCGACGCAGACGACCATGTCGAAGGGGCCGCGGGCCTCGTCGGTCCACTCCGGGTGGTCGAGATCCAGGCGGGCGATCCACTCGTGCGGCGGGTCGAGATCGGTCGGCACGACGTCGAAGCCGGCGTCGCGGAGCCGCAGCGCCAGCGCGCCGCACCCCGAGCCGACCTCGAGGATCCGCCCACCGTCCGGGAGCGCCCCCCGCACCAGCTCCACCGCGTACTCGTGCACCCCTGGGGCGGCGTGGATGCCGTGGCCCTTGTAGGACTGGACGGCCTCCGTCCGCCGGCCACTCCTGCGCTCAGCCACTGCCACCGGCCCAGACTCCCACAGCGGCCCGCCGCTCACCTGCGGTCAGGTGCCACCTCCGACGTCGGCGGTCTGCGCCTCGCCCTCCACCGGCGTCCCGGCGACGCCGTGCAGGTGGCAGGCGGCCAGCTGCCCGGGCGCACCCACCGGCTGCAGCGCGGGGTCGACGTCCGGGCAGGGCTCGAACACCGACGGGCACCGCGTGCGGAACCGGCAGCCGCTGGGCACGTTCGCCGGCGACGGGACGTCGCCGCGCAGCACGATCCGCTGCCGCGCGCGCTCCAGCGCCGGGTGCGGCACCGGGACGGCGGACAGCAGCGCCTGCGTGTAGGGCATCTGCGGGTGGGCGGCGACCGCCGACGCCGGACCGATCTCGACGATCCGGCCCAGGTACATGACCGCGATCCGGTCGGAGATGTGCCGGACGGCGGACAGGTCGTGGGAGATGAACAGCAGGGTCAGCCCGAGCTGCCGCTGCAGCCGGCGCAGCAGGTTGAGAACCTGGGCCTGCACGCTGACGTCGAGGGAGGCGAGGGCCTCGTCGCAGACCAGGAAGTCCGGTTCCCCGGCGAGCGCCCGGGCGATGCCGACCCGCTGCCGCTGCCCGCCGGAGAACTCGTGCGGGTAGCGCGCGGCCACGGCGGGGTCGAGGCCGACCAGCTCGAGCAGCTCGCCGACGCGGGCGGCCCGCTCGCGCCGGCCGGGCCGCAGTCCGTGCACCTCCAGCGGCTCGGCGACCGTCTGCGCCACGGTGCACCGCGGGTCGAGGGAGGCGAACGGGTCCTGGAAGACCATGCCCGCCCGGCGGCGCAGCTGCCGCAGCCCGCGACGGTCCAGCGCGGTGACGTCGACGTCGCCGAAGCGCACCGTCCCGCCGGTCGGGGACACCAGCCGCAGCAGCGCGTTGCCCAGCGTGGACTTCCCGCAGCCGGACTCCCCCACCAGGCCCAGCGTCTCGCCGCGGACGATGTCGAGGTCCACCCCGTCGACGGCGCGCAGCACCCCGGCCGCCCGGCGGAGGACCCCGCCGCGGATCGGGAAGTGCACCTCCAGCCCGCGCGCGGAGACCAGGACGTCGCTCACGACCGCCCCTCCTCCGGACTCCCCGTCTCGGTGCACCACGTCGCGGCCCGGTGCGGCAGCCCCGAGGGGCCGACGTGGCCACTTCGGCCCTGCCCGACGACGGCGAGCGGCGGCTGCTCGGTCTCGCACCGCGGGTCGGCGCGCACCGGGCAGCGCGGCCAGAAGACGCAGCCGGGCGGCAGGTCGGTCGGCGCGGGCGGCGTGCCGGGGACGGTGGCCAGGTCGGGCGGCGCGCCGTCCACCGCCGGCTGGGTGAGGTCCGGCAGCGCGCCGAGCAGTCCCCGCGTGTAGGGGTGGGCCGGCCGCTCCAAGACGTCGTCCACCGTGCCGTCCTCCACGCACCGCCCGCCGTACACGACCAGCACCCGGTCGGCGATGCCGGCGACGACGCCGAGGTCGTGGGTGATCCAGACGACGCCGGTGCCGTGGTCGGCCTGCAACCGCTCCACCAGGTCGATGATCTGCGCCTGCACGGTGACGTCGAGCGCGGTCGTCGCCTCGTCGGCGATGAGCAGGGACGGCGAGTTGCCCAGCGCGATCGCGATGACCACCCGCTGCCGCATGCCGCCGGAGAGCTCGTGCGGGTACCGGTCCAGCGCCCCCTGCGGGTCGGGCAGCCCCACCTCGCCGAGCAGCTCGGCGGCCCGGCGCCGCGCGTCGGCCTTCGACACCTCCCCGTGCGCGCGGATGCCCTCGACCAGCTGCCGCCCGATCGTCAGCACCGGGTTCAGCGAGGTCATCGGGTCCTGGAACACCATGCCGACGCCGCGGCCGCGCACCCGGCGCAGCCGCTCCGGCGGCATGGTGAGCAGGTCCTCGCCCCGCAGCAGCGCCCGCCCGGTGACCGTGGCCACCCCTTCCGGCAGCAGGCCGAGCAGGGCCAGGACGGAGACGCTCTTGCCGCTGCCGGACTCGCCGACGACGGCCACCGTCTCGCCCTCCCCGACCGAGTAGCTCAGCCCGTTGACCACCGCCGCCGTCCCGCGCGGCGTGCGCAGCCGCACCTGCAGGTCCTCGACCTCGAGCAGCGGCTGGCTCACCGCCCGCCTCCCGACATCAGCGTGCGCTGGCGCGGGTCGAGGACGTCGCGGAGCCCGTCGCCGAGCAGGTTGAAGCAGAGCACGGTCAGGAAGATCGCCATCCCGGGGAAGAAGGCCAGCCACCAGGCCAGGTCGATGAAGCCGCGCCCCTCGGCCAGCATCAGCCCCCACGACGGGTTGGGCGGCTGCGTGCCCAGGCCGAGGAAGGACAGCGCCGCCTCGGCCAGGACGGCGAAGGCCAGGCTGATCGAGGTCTGCACGATGATCGGCGGTGCGGCGTTGGGCAGCACGTGCCGGGTGAGCAGCCGGAAGTCCGAGGCTCCGACCGACCGCGACGCCCGCACGTACACCTCCTCGCGCACGCCGAGCACGCTGGCCCGGGTGACGCGGGCGAAGACCGGGACGTAGACGACGCCGATGGCCAGGGCGGTGTTGCCGGGCCCGGGGCCGCGGACGGCGAGCACCGCGATCGCCAGCAGCACGGCCGGGAAGGCGAACAGGACGTCCATCATCCGCATGAGGACGTCGTCCGCCCAGCGGCCGTAGTACCCGGCCAGCAACCCGACGAGGCCGCCGACGGCCAGCGCGAACGCCACCGCGAGGAACCCGACCCGCAACGAGACGGCGGCGCCGAGGATGACCCGGCTGAGGATGTCGCGGCCGAGGTCGTCGGTGCCGAACGGGTGCTCGCGGCTGGGCGACTGCAGCCGGTCCTCGATCGAGATCTCGTTGGGGCCGCTGGGCGCGAGCGCCTCGTCGAACAGCGCGACCAGCACGATGCCGGCGAGCACCAGCGCCGCGGTCGCCGCCGTCGGGTTGCGGGCGAGCAGCCGCAGCGTCTCCCACCGGCGCCCGTGGAGCGGGGCCTCCTGCGCGGGTTCCGGCACCCGCTGGACACTCATCGGCGGATCCGCGGGTCGATGGCGGTGTAGAGCATGTCCACCACGAGGTTGATGAGCACGAAGATCACCGCGAACAGCAGGATCGCCCCCTGGAGCACGGGGTAGTCGCGGGCCTGCACCGCCTGCAGCGCGAGCTGGCCGAGGCCGGGCCAGGAGAACACGATCTCCACGACCACGACCCCGGACAGCAGGTAGGCCAGCTGCACGCCGGTCACCGTGACCAGCGGCAGCAGCGCGTTGCGCAGCACGTGCCAGGTGAAGACGTGCCGCCCCCGCAGCCCCTTGGCCTGCGCCGTCCGGACGTGGTCGGCGCCCAGGGCCTCCAGCACGCTGGACCGGACGAAGCGGGTGATCACCGAGCCGGACACCACGCCGGTGACGACCGCCGGCATGACCAGCCGCTCCAGCCAGCCGAGCGGGTCCTCGGCCAGCGGCACGTACCCGCCCGACGGCAGCCAGCCCAGCGTGCCGGCGAAGACCAGGATGAGCACGATCGCCATCCAGAACTCCGGCACCGAGATGCCGATCTGGCTGAGCACCGTGGCCACCCGGTCGACCAGCGACCGCGGGTGCAGGGCCGACAGGGTGCCCAGGGGGACGGCGATGGCCAGCGCCACGACGATGGAGGCGAACGCCAGGGTCAGCGTCGCCGGCAGCCGCTCGGCGATCAGCGAGGTCACCGTCTCACCGCTGCGGAAGCTCACCCCGAGGTCACCGCTGAGCGCCCGCCCCGCCCAGCCGAGGAACTGCTCGACCAGTGGCTCGTCGAGCCCCGAGCGCGCCTGCAGCGCGTCGTAGGTCTCCTGGTCGAACCGGGTGCCCAGGGCCAGCCGGATCGGGTCGCCCGGAACGAGGTGGACCAGAGCGAAGACGAGCACGCTCACCCCCGCCAGTACCACCGCCGACTGGCCGGCGCGGCGGAGGAGGAAGGCGGTCAGGGCAGCTCCACCGACTCGAAGTTGATCGCCTTGTCCGGCCGGATCTGGTAGCCGGTCAGCCCGGGCGCCCACGCCTGCACCACCGGGGGGTTGTACAGGTACAGGTAGGAGACGTCGTCGACGATCAGCTGCGCCGCCTGGTCGTAGATCTGCTTGCGGGCGGCCTCGTCGGGCTCCACCGCGCCGGCCTGCAGCAGCTGGTCGACCTGCGGGTTGCTGTAGCCCTGGTAGTTGTTCGCGCCGCCGGTGAGGTGCTGGTCCTGGTAGAAGGCCGCCGGGTCGAGGTTGCCGAGCCACCCGAGGTAGAACGCGTCGTAGTCGCCCTGCCCCTGACGGTCCAGCCAGGTGGCGAAGTCCAGCGTCTCGATGGTGACCTCGACGCCGATCGGCTCCAGCTGGCTGGCGATCACCTGGGCGGCGGTGACCGTCTCCGGGAACTCGTCGGTGACCATCAGCCCCATCGTCAGGGGCGTCTCGACGCCGGCCTGCGCGAGCAGCTGCCGGGCCTGCTCGGGATCGGGCTGGAACGGCGCGTAGTCGAAGTAGAAGGAGCTGTCCTCGGGGATCGCCGTCTGGTTGGGCCGGGCGGCGCCGAACCACGCGGCCTCGGCCACCGCCGCGCGGTCGATGGCGAAGGAGATCGCCCGCCGCACGTCGCGGTTGTCGAACGGCGGACGGTCGTAGTTCATGGACATGTACCAGTAGTCGACGCTGGGGACCGTCTGCAGCTCGATCGAGTCGTCGCCCTGCAGGGTCTCGATCTGCTGCGGGGGGACGTTGTCGGTCCACTGGACCTCGCCGTTCTGCAGCGCGGTCAGCGCGGCGGCCGGCTCGGTGATGTAGCGGAACTCGACGGTTCCGACGCCCGGCGCGCCGCCCCAGAAGTCCTCGTAGGCGGTGAGCACCGTGCTGCTGGCGTCGGAGCTCTCCAGCCGGAACGGCCCGGTGCCGACCGCCTCCGTGGTGAGGTCGAGGGAGTCCGCGGCGCCCTCGGGGATGATCGCCATGCCCTTGAAGGCGCCGATCCGCTCCAGCAGGTTCGGGGTCGGCTGGTTCAGCGTGAGGACGACGGTCTGCGGACCGTCGGCCTCGACCGACGCCACGTTGGCGAAGCGGTCGGCGTTGCTCAGGTCCTCGTCGATGATCCGGTTGAAGGAGTACACGACGTCGGCGGAGTCGAACTCGCTGCCGTCGTGGAAGGTGACGCCCTCCCGGAGCGTGAACGTCCAGGTGAGCTGGTCCGCGCTGGTCTCCCACTCCGTGGCCAGGCTCGATTCCATCGTGAGGTCCTCGGCGTTCGGGACGACGAGGGTGTCGTACACGTTCTCCAGGACCTGGAAGCTCGGGTAGGCGGTGGTCACGTGCGGGTCGAACTGGTCGGGCTGGGCCGACACCGCGGCGACGAGCGTGTCTCCCCCGCCGCCGTCGCCTCCGCCGCCACCGGTGTCGACGCTCTCGCCCCCGCTCCCGCAGGCGGCGAGCGCCAGGGTGGTGACCGCGGCCAGGGTCAGGGAACGGCTGCTGCGCACGAGGGACCTCCGGGCGGCTCGGCGGGTGCGTCCTGCACCCGACCCTGGCCCCGTCCGGTCGACCGCGCAGGTCGGAGCGGCCATCGTTGCCCCTTCGAGACCTCGCGGTACCGCAGACGGCGCTCTCCCCCGATGAGGGGAGGCCGGTCGCGCACCGGCGCGCTACCGTCGGCGGTCCGACCCGCCGGGGGGACGACCGTCCTGCCCGCCCGCGACGAGAGGACCTCTCCATGACCCGTGCTGTGGTGACCGGCGGGGCGGGCTTCCTGGGGTCACACCTGTGCGAGGCGCTGCTCGACCGGGACATCGAGGTGCTCTGCCTGGACAACTTCCTGACCGGGACGCCGGCCAACGTCGCGCACCTGATGGAACGCCTCGGCTTCCGGCTGGTGCGCGCCGACGTGACCGACTACGTCCACGTCCCGGGGCCGGTGGACCACGTCCTGCACTTCGCCTCGCCCGCCTCCCCGATCGACTACGCCGAGCTGCCGATCCAGACGATGAAGGTCGGCTCCATCGGCACCCTGCACTCGCTGGGGCTGGCCAAGGAGAAGCAGGCGCGGTTCCTGCTCGCCTCCACGTCCGAGGCCTACGGCGACCCGCTGGTGCACCCGCAGCCGGAGTCGTACTGGGGCAACGTGAACCCGGTCGGCCCGCGCGGCGTCTACGACGAGGCCAAGCGCTTCGCCGAGGCGCTCACCTCCGCCTACCGGCGCACGAACGGGGTGGACACCGCGATCGTGCGCATCTTCAACACCTACGGCCCGCGCATGCGGCCCTTCGACGGCCGGGCGATCCCGACGTTCATCCGCCAGGCGCTGGCCGGGGAGCCGCTGACCGTCGCCGGTGACGGCAGCCAGACCCGGTCGGTCTGCTACGTCAGCGACCTGGTCGAGGGCCTGATCCGGTTCCTGCTGTCCGACGAACCGGGGCCGATGAACATCGGCAACCCGCACGAGATCCCCGTCCTGGAGCTCGCCGAGCGGGTCAAGGCACTGACCGGGTCGGACTCGCCGATCGAGTTCATCCCCCGCCCCGAGGACGACCCGACGGTCCGCCAGCCCGACATCACGCTGGCGCGCCGGGCGCTGGGCTGGGAACCCCAGGTCTCCCTGGACGACGGCCTCAAGCGGACGATCGACTGGTTCGCCCGGCACCCCGAGGTGGTCAGCGCCCGCTCCTGAGGGCGCCGCTCCTGACGGCGCCGCTCCCGACGGCGGACGCCCGCGCCGTCAGCGGCGGCGCGGCCAGAGCGCCTGGGCGGCGGCCACCGCCGCCGCGGCGAGCACCAGCCCGCCGAGGACGCCGACGGCGACGCTCTGGGTCAGCGACCCGTTGGCCCGCTCCTCGGCCGGCTCGGCCGCGCTGCTGACCCGCGCGACGGCCTGGGGGTCCTCGAGCACGCGCAGGTCGATGTCGAGCCCGGTGATCTGGCTGTTGAGCTGGCGGATCTGGGCCTCGAGCGGGTCGAGCTCGCCGGCGAGGCTGCGCTGGACGGCCAGCCGCTGGTTGAGCAGCCGGGACAGCTCGATCGGGTCGGTCTCGTTGGCCACCGCCTCGTCGAGCGCGGCGACCGGACCGAGGATCTCGCCGCGCCGGTTGTTCAGCGCGTCCCGGTCGCCGACCAGCAGGTCGCGCAGCCGCTGGGTCTGGGCGCGGTCGTCCTCGTGCCGGGCCGTCACGTAGGTCTCGGCCCAGGTCTGCGCCGCCTCCCGCGCCGCCTCCCGGTCGTTGGCCTCGGCGGCGAAGACCAGCGCGCTGGACTCCGGCGTCGCCCGCACCTCCACCTCGACGTCCTCCCCGGCGGCCTCCCGGGCCCGGTCCTGGAACGTGTCGCTCTGGGCGTAGAGGAGCTCGGCGCCGGGCGTCCGGACGACGGCGGCGCCGGCGGTGCGCGGGAACAGCTGCCGGCTGTCCTCGGTGCGCAGGAGGACCGTGGCCTCCGAGCGGTAGACCGGGTCGATCACCGACAGCGAGCCGATGGCCGCGCCGAGGACCAGCAGGAAGACCAGCAGAGCCAGCCACCACCACCGGCCCACGGCCGACAGGTACTCCCGGAGGCCGGGGTCGGCGTCGGCCGGCCGCTGCGCCCGGTGGGTGACGGCGCCCCGCTCGGGCATCGGGCGCGCGGTGTCGTCAGGGGTGGTGTCCAGCACGGCGTCAAGGTACCGGCGGCCACGCGGAAAGTTGTGTCCTGACGGGTCACGATTCCCATGCGGCGAGTGACCGGCCGAGCAACTCGGCGAGCTCGGCGTTGGGCCCACGGAACCGCTCGCGCAGCCGGGCGGCGGTCGCCGGGTCCATCGGCGCCGACGGCGCCGGCCCCTCGTTCAGCCGGTTCACCAGGTAGCGGGCGCGGTAGAGGGTGCGGCTCGGCACCCGCGCGGCCAGCCGGCGCAGCGGGCTCCCGGGCTGCTGGGCGGCGAGGAAGACGCGGGCGAAGCGGGCCGACCGCGGTGCCCGGGCCTCGTTGTGCCCGCGCGCCACGTCGGGCTCGTACGGCGGGAGGCCGGCCAGCTCGAACAGCTCGGCGCACACGCGGGCCGCACCGGTCCGCAGGTCGTCGGACAGGTAGACCCGCCGGCGCTCGGCGGGCACGGCCGCGAACAGTTCCCGGACGTGCGGCGCGTACACACCGTCGCCCGTGTAGTGCATGTCGCGGGCCGCCGGCGGGGTGCCGGCGGGGCGGCCGGCCTCGCGCGCCAGGCCCTCCTCGAAGGTGGCGGCGTCCTCCCAGCCGCGCAGCCGCGCGTACTGGTAGTGCGAGTACGCCCGCGACACCGGGTTCCGCAGGACGGCGACCACCACCGCGTCCGTCGTCTCCGCGATCCGCCGCAGCGCGACCGGGTCGTACAGGGCCATCGTGTGCTTGCCGACCAGCGGCGCGTCGCCGACGCCGGGGTCGTAGTACTTCTCGACCGCCCGGGGCCAGCCGCCGGCGAACTCCTCGTCCCGGCCGAAGAAGGGCATCTCGCGGTGCACGTGCGCGCGGACGTCGGGGTGCCCGGCGAGGTACTGGAACAGTGCGGTCGACCCGCTCTTGGGGGCGCCGACGATCATCAACCTGGGGCCTGGACGCACCGTCGGGATGTTAGGGCAGGTGCGCCGGGAAACCCGGGTGGCTGCGCTACCCTCGCGCCGCCGTACCACGCGGCGTCCGCCGGTGGCCGCGGCGGGGACCCACGCCGCTGGAGGTGCGCTCGTGATCGTGCCCCTGCTCGCGGTCCTCACCTCGATCGTGGTCTGGATCTGGGTCTACCACCGCCTGGTGCACCACCCGCTGGACCTGATGGCCCTCACCCTCTACTACCTGGCGCTGCAGCTGCTGTGGCGCCCGCTGGTGCTGGCCACGGGGCTCGACACGCCGTTCCCGACCGAGCTGTTCTCCGCCCGGGAGACCGAGAAGCTGATCGTCCTGGGCCAGGCGGTCGTCGTCCTGTTCCTGCTCGGGATCTGGGCGGGCGCCCGCTGGCTGTCCCCGCTGGTCGGCCCGGCCCGGCTGCTCTACCCGATGAGCCGCGGCTCCCTGCCGCCGCGGACGCTGCTGCTGCTCGCCGCCGCGCTGACCACGGTGGCGTTCGCCGCCACGGTGCTGCTGTGGATCCGGTACGGCGGGCCGGCCGGCCTGATCCAGGCGGCCAAGGTCGACCGCGACATCGCCGAGAGCCGCGCGCTGCGCTCGATCCCGATGCTCGCCGCGCTGTTCGGCGTCGCCGCCTTCTTCTCGGTGCGGAAGGCACCGCTGCTGCGGCTGGTCGCCCTTGGCCTGGTCGCGCTCAACGGCTACCTGAGCTGGACGTGGGGCGCCCGGGACGTGCCGGTCATCTCGGTGATCGCGCTGGTGGCCGGCTCGCTGATCTTCGGCTCGATCGGACGCCGGGCCGCCCTGCGCACCGGCTGGGACTGGCTGCGCGACCCGCGCTGGCGGCGGCGGTTCCTGCTCGTGCCGGTGCTCGCGCTGCTGCTGGCCTTCTCGCTGCGGACGGCGCGCGACACCGTGCTGTGGGGCGACCTCGCGCCCACCATCCAGGGCCAGAGCACGGTGCGGATGATGGCCGTGGCCACCAACAACACCTTCTACGACTCGCTGCTGCTGCTGCTCGACGACTGGCCCGAGGAGTTCGACTTCCGGAACGGCCAGGACTTCGTGGACGGCACCGTGGCCGCGGTGCCCTCGGCGATCGCCGGCCGGCAGGACCCGTTCGTCTCCCCGGCCGTCCAGCTGGCGCAGACCTACATCGACCGCAACAACGGCTTCCCGGCCACCGCCGCGGGCGACTGGTACGTGAACTTCGGGGTGCTCGGCGTCCTCCTGGGCGGCCTGGTCAGCGGGCTGCTCGCCCGCGCCGGCCAGCTCGCTCTGCGCCGCTTCCTGCGCGACCCGCTGGTCTGGGGCTTCAGCCTGGTCTTCGCGGTGCGCATCTTCCCCGGCGGCTTCTGGGTGACCTCGCTGCCCAAGTGGGTCGGGATCGGCCTGCCGATCATCGCCGTGGCCCTCCTGGTCAACCTGTTCGCCCGCCGCGACAGCGACGTGGGGACCAGCCCGGAGTCCGCCTCCGCGCCGGCGCTGCCGGAGGGCGCACCCGGGCCGGCGGCGTCCGCCTCTTGACCGCTGTGGCACACCGTCCCGGTGGCGTCGGGCAGCACGGCGCCCTGCGGCGCGACGCGGCCCTCGTCGCCGCGGGCCAGCTCGCCGCGATCGCCAGCGCGTTCCTGTTGACCGTGGTCGGGGCGCGACTGCTGCCGCCGGAGGAGTTCGGCGCGCTGTCGTGGGGGCTGAGCTGGCTGACCTTCCTCTCGGTGCTCGCCCAGTACGGGCTGACCCAGGTCGCGACGATCGCCCTGGCCCGCGGGGACACCCGCACGCACGCGAGCCTGCTGCGCCGGCTGCTCGCCGCGCAGGCCGTCGGCGTGGTCGTGGTCGGGGCGCTCTGGTGGGGCGGCGTCGGCCCCCTCGCCGCCGCGTCGGGCACCCCTCCGGAGGCCTACCGCCCCCTGGTCCTCCTCGTCGCCGCCTGGCTGCCGGTCGCCGCCGTCGGGCCGGTTCTGGTCAACGCCTTCCGCGCCCGCGGCCGCTTCGGCCTGTCGCTGGTGTTCGGCGAGCACGTCCGCCGGGTCCTGCTGATCGGCCTGGTCGTGCTGCTGGCCACCACGGCGAGCGTCCTCCCGTCCCTGGAGACGGCGCTGTGGTGGGCCGTCGGGCTGGAGACGGCGTGCTACCTCGTCGGCGTGCTGTGGCTGTTCCAGGAGGTGCGCAGCCGGCAGGCCACGGAGGCCGACTCCTCGCCGTGGCAGCTGCTGCGCTCGGGCGGGCCGTTCACGCTGGCGACCCTGGCGTCGGTCACCGTGCCCCAGGCCGGCACGTGGCTGCTCGCCGCGCTCGCGCCGGTCGCCGAGGTCGCCGTGTTCGCCGTCGCGGTGCGCATCGCGGTGCTGTTCGCGGTCCCGGTGGCGATCGGCATGCGGACGCTGGCCCCGCGGATCGCCGCCGCCTCCGCCGACGGCCGGCTCGCCGACCTCGCCGAGCCGGTCCGGCGGTCCGCCGTCTGGTCGACCGCCGTCACCGCGGCGGCCGTCCTGGCCCTCGCCGTCGCCGGCCCCGTCCTCGTGCCCGCCGTGTTCGGGGACGAGTACGCCGACGCCGTGGTCCCCGCCCTCGTCATGGCCGTCGGTGTCCTGGTCAACGCCTGGACCGGGCCCTGCTCGGTGGTGCTCTCGCACGCCGGGCAGCAGCGCCTGGTCGCCGTCAGCGCGCTGGCGTCGTCGGTGGCGTTCGTCGCGCTGTCGACCTGGTGGGGGTCGACGTGGGGCGCGACCGGTGTGGCCGCCGCCGCGGCGGTGGCGATGAGTGCCCGCAACCTGCACCTCGCGTGGGCGGCGGCCCGCACGCTGGGCATCCGTACGATCGCGCTACCGGCGCGGAAGGGACCCCGATCGTGACCCCCCAGTTCCTGATCATCGGTGCCGCGCGGTCGGGGACGACGGCGCTCTACCAGTACCTGGTCGAGCACCCCCGGCTGTTCCTCACCGAGCCCAAGGAGCCGCACTACTACGCCCTTGCCGGGACGACGCCGTCGTTCACCGGTCCGGGCGACCGGCAGACGATCAACCGGCTGGCGGTGACCGATCCGGAGGCCTACCGGGCGCTCTACCGCGGGGCGCGGCCGGACCAGGTGCGCGGCGAGGCGTCGGTCTCGACCATGTACTACCCGGAGGCGATCGAGCGGATCCGGGCCGACGTCCCGGACGCGCGGCTGGTCTGCATGCTCCGCGACCCGGTGGACCGCGCGTTCTCCGCGTACGGCTTCATGCGCACCCGCGGGTTCGAGCCGTGCGACACCTTCGAGGAGGCGCTGGCCGACGAGGCCCGCCGGATCGAGGCCGGCTGGCACCACATCTGGCACTACACCGCCATGGGCCGGTACGGGGAGCAGTTGGCGCACGTGCTCGAGGTGTTCCCCCGCGAGCAGCTGCTGGTGCTGCGGCACGAGGACATGTCCGCCGACCCCGACGCCGTCCTGGCCCGGGTGCACGAGTTCCTCGGCGTGCCGGTGCTGCCGCACACCGTGGACCCCGATCCGCACCGGTCCGGTGAGCCGCGCAGCACGCTGCTCAGCCGGCTGGTCAGCACCCCGCACCCGGCCAAGCGGTTCGTCGCGCCCCTGGTGCCGAAGGCGCTGCGCCGCCGGCTGCGCCGGGAGATCGTGCGGCGCAACGTCGTCCGGACCAGCTACCGGCCCGAGACCCGGCGGCAGCTGGTGGAGACCTTCCGCCCCGACCTCGACCTGCTCGAGCGGGGAACCGGGCTGGACGTCTCCGCCTGGCGGTCCCCGGAGCGCGCGGCGACGGGCCGGTCGTGACCCGCGCCGGGGGGCGGCTGGTCATGACCGTCCGGCTCCCCGACCGCACCGGCGCGGCCAAGATGGCGCTGGGCTTCGCGCAGGCGCTGCGCGGGGCGGGCCACGAGCTCACGCTCGTGCACGGCGCCGTCCCGCCGGGGGTGCCGAGCATCCTCCCCGACTTCGCCGCCATCGGTGCCCGGACCGTCCTCGAGCCGCGGCTGGAGCGGCCCTGGGACCCCCGGCTCGTCCCGGCGCTGGCCGCCCTGGTGCGCCGCGACGGCGGCCGCTGCGTGATCGGCGTCAACCAGCGCGACCGGGCACCGGCCCTGCTCGCCGCCGCCCGCGCCGGCGTCCCCGGCGTGCTGATGGTGCAGAACCAGCACCACTTCTGGGGCCCGCGGCCGCTGGCCGCGCTCAAGCGCCGCGGGTACCGGACGGTGGTGGCCCGGGCGACCACGCTGGCCGTCTGCACCTCCACCGTCGTGCAGGACGAGATGACCGCCTTCGGCGTCCCGGCCGAGCGCACCGTCGTCCTGCCCAACGGCATCGCCGTGCGCCCGCCGGTCGAGCTGGCCGCCGCAGAGCGGGCGCGGCTGCGCGCCGAGCTGGGCGCCGCCGAGGGCGACGTGCTGCTGCTCAACGTCGGCCGGCTGGACCCGCAGAAGGGCCAGGACCTGCTGCTGGAGGCCCTGGCCGGCCTCGACGCGCCGGTGCACGTCGCGCTGGTCGGCTCGGCCGGGGACTCGGTCGGCGCGCGCCGGACGGCGGAGTACGAGGCGTCGCTGCACCGCCGGGTGCGCGAGCTGGACCTGGCGTGCACCGTCACCTTCCTCGGCTGGCGCGACGACGTCCCCCGGCTGCTGGCCGCGGTGGACGGCTACGTGCACACCGCCCGCTGGGAGGGCCCGGCGCTGCCGCTGGCCGTCATGGAGGCCATGGCCGCCGGCTGCCCGACGGTCTTCACCGACTGCTCCGGCCGCCCGCCGGTGTTCGAGGAGCCGCGGCACGGCCTGCTGGCCCGCAGCGGGGACCCGGCGTCGATCCGGCAGCGCATCGCCGACCTGGTCGCCCTGCCGCCGGCCGAGCGCGCGGCCATGGGCGCCGGGGGCGCGGCGCTGATCCGCGCGCACTACCGGGTGGAGGACCTCGGCCGCACCTTCGCCGGGCTCATCGACGACGTGCTGCAGCGCGCCGGCCGCGGGTGACCAGCTGCTCGTAGAGCTCGACGTGCGCCCGCACCATCGCCTCGGGGGTGAACCGCTCGAGCAGGCGGCGCCGGCCGGCCGCTCCGAGACGCGCCGCCAGCCCCGGGTCGGTGAGCACGCGGACCAGGTCCCGGGCGAGCTCGTCCTCCGCGCCGGGGGGCGACAGCAGCCCCGTCTCCCCGTGGACGACGACCTCCGGGACCCCGCCGACGGCGAAGCCGACCACCGGCTTGGCCGCCGCCATCGCCTCCAGGTTGACGATGCCGAACGCCTCCCAGCGCGACGGCAGGGCCAGGACGTCGATCGCCCGGACGACGTCGGCCAGGTCGTGCCGCCACCCGGTGACGTGCACCCGCCCGGCGAGGCCCAGCTCGGCGGCCAGCCGCTCCACCCGGGCCCGGTGGGTGCCGTCGCCGACCACCACGACGGAGGCCCGCGGCACCGCGGCGGTCACCGCCACCGCGGCGCGGACCAGGGTGTCCGCGCCCTTCTGCTCCTCGACCCGCCCGATCAGCGCGACGAGCAGGGCGTCCGGCGGCAGCCCGAGCTCCGAGCGCAGCCGGGCACGGTCGGCGTCCGTGCCGTCGCGGACCGGCATGCGGCTGGCGTTGGGGATGACGGTGACCCGCCCCGGCCGCAGCACCCGCGAGCGGAGACCGACGTCGCGCATGAACACCGAGCCCACGACGGTGTGCGTGGTGATCCGGTCCAGCGCCCGCTCGGCCAGCCGGAAGAGGGTGCGCCGCGGCTGCGGAACGGCGTCGTGGCCGGCGAAGGCGTGCACCATGTGCACCCGCACCGGCGTCCGGCAGCTCCAGGCCGCGACCCGGCCCATCGCGCCGGCCACCGACGTGTGCGTGTGGACGACGTCGTACCGGTTGCGGCGGATGTCGGCGCGCAGCCGCCCGAACTGGCGGAGCAGCTCCAGCGGGCTGTCCGGGGAGGCCTGCTTGAAGTGGCCCACCCCGTGGGAGGGCGCGTAGTCGACGACCCGCAGGCCGGTGGCCCGGATCTCGTCGTCCAGCGGCCCGCCGCCGGAGAGGGCGACGGTGACGTCGAACCGGTCGGGCGGGAGCAGGGCCGACAGCTGGAGCACGTGCTCGGCCGCTCCCCCGACGGTGATGCCGATGACCTGCAGCACGCGCAGCCGGTCGCTCACCGGCCCCCTCCCCCGGCGCTGACGCTGGGCCAGCAGGACAGGTCGCGGCCGACGATCCGCCGGAGGTCGCGCAGGTCGTCGGCGAAGGACTCCGCCAGCCGCTGCCGGGTCGCGGGGGCGACGGTCGCCTGCCGCAGGTTGGCCGACCGGATGCGCTCCCGGGACCGCTCGGGCACCAGCTGCTTGACCAGCCGGCGGGCGGTGGGCGAGCGCCGCAGCAGGTCCATGGCGCCGGCGACCGACCGGCTGCGCGGGACGCCCCCCTCGTTCACCGGGCGGGCCGCGTCGATCGGCACGTCCGGGTCGACGTCCAGGAACCCCAGGACCCGCCGCAGCTGACCGGCGGGGTCGGCGGCGAACTCCTCCTGGACGACCACCAGCAGCCGGTCCCCGAACGTCTCGGCGAACGGCGCGAGCTGCTCGCCGTAGCGGCTGAGCCGGGCGAACTGCCACATGTGGCTCCAGCCCGCCCGGGTGCGCTCCTCCTCCGCGGCCAGGCACTCCTCGAACGACCCCGCGTCGTGCCCCCGCGAGCGCAGGTACTGCCAGCTGGAGAAGGCCCGGTCCACCGGGTCCCGGAGCAGGACGACCAGCCGGCAGCCGGGGGCGCACAGCTGCTGGATCGCCGGGACGGACGCCTCCGGGTAGCACAGCGTGCTCACCGACCCCTCGCCGCGGCGGCGCTCCGGCCGGCCGGCGAACAGCCCCCGCCAGCTCTCCTCGTCGCGCACCGCGGTGCGGTTGATGAGGTCCGCCCCGGGCCCGGCGAAGCGCGGGCCGCCGCCGGGGAACGCGAGGAAGTGCGGCTCCTTGGGGTCGGACACGAAGACGTCCGGGTGCTCCCCCAGGAAAGACGCCAGCGCGGTCGTCCCGCTCCTGGCCGCCCCGATGACCAGGAAGTCCGGGGCGTCGTCCACCGGCCGGATGCTACCGGCGTCGGCTCCCGGCCCCGGCGCAACGACGCCCCCGGATTGGGGGGAGGACGGACCCACGCGCGGGAGTGTGGCGATCACCGCCCGCCGACGAACCTCTCCCTACGACGACAGGCAGGGGTTCGACATGATCGACGTCGGGGGACGGCAGATCCGGGAGACACTCGATCCCGAGGCCGTGCGACACGTGCTCGACGGGTCGGTGCGCACCGCGCCGCGCCCGGACTCCGCCGCGCTGCACCTGCCCGACGCGGAGTCCCGGGAGCACCGCGGCCTGTTCCGGGCCCTGCTGCTCGTGCTGGACGCCGTCGCCCTGGCGCTGCCCACCCTGTGGCTGGGCACGCCCGTGTCCCAGGTGGCGGTCCTCCTCGTGGGCACCCTCGCCGTGCTCGCCTCCTTCGGCTCGCACCGGCCGCGGATCTCCCTGTCGGCCCTCGACGAGGCGCCGCGTCACCTCACCCGACTCGGCCTCGGTCTGCTGCTGGTCGCCCCCGTCGCGCACGCCACGGGTGCCGACCTGGCCCTGGCCGTGCACCTGCTCTGGGCCGTCCCCTGTTTCGTGGCCGGCCGCAGCCTGGGCTACGCCCTGGTCCGCGGCGCGCGCCGGCGTCGCCTCGTCGGCTCCCCCACCCTCGTCCTCGGCGGCGGCCGGCTCGGGATGGACCTGCTGACCACCCTGGACGAGCACCCCGAGTACGGCCTGCGCGGGGTCGGGTTCCTCAGCAGCGGGTCCCCGCTCGACGAGCGCGAGCCGCTGGGCCTCATGGAGGACCTCGACCTGGTCCTCGACACCTACGGCGTCCGCAAGGTCGTCGTCGCCTACGGGCCGACCCGCGAGGCCGAGCTGGTCGGCCTGGTGCGCAGTGCCGCCGAGCGCGACATCGAGGTCTACATCGTCCCCCGCTTCTTCGACGTCGGACTGTCCCCCAACGGCCCCGACGTCGAGGACCTCTGGGGCATCCCGCTGCACCGGGTGCGCCGGGCCGCCCTGCGCCGCGGCGTGTGGCGGGTCAAGCGGGTCATCGACGTCACCGTCTCCGGGGTCTCGCTGACCCTGCTCGCGCCGCTCATGGCGCTGCTCGCCCTGGCCGTGCGGATCAGCAGCCCCGGCCCGATCCTCTTCCGGCAGCCGCGCACCGGGCACGACGGCGCGGAGATCTCGATCCTCAAGTTCCGGACGCTGCGCCCGGCCGCCCCGGTGTCCGCCGCCGCGACGACGGGCTCGCCGCGCAGCACCATGCACGCCCGCCAGATCGACGTCGAGCAGCGCCAGACCCGGATCGGCAACGTCCTGCGCCGGACCAGCCTGGACGAGCTGCCGCAGCTGTGGAACATCCTGCGCGGCGACATGTCCCTGGTCGGGCCGCGGCCGGAGGAGCGCACGTACGCCGCGCAGTTCGCCGACTCGGTCTACGGCTACCGCGACCGGCACCGGCTGGCCGTCGGCCTCACCGGCTGGGCCCAGATCCACGGCCTGCGCGGCGACACCTCCATCGAGGAGCGCGCCCGCTTCGACAACTCCTACATCGAGCACTGGTCGCTCTGGCGCGACCTCGTGATCCTCGTCCGCACCGTGGCCGCGGTGAACCGGCAGGCCTTCACGGCCGTGCGGTCCGCCGCCCGCTGAGCTCCCGGCTCCACCCGCTGCACCGCTCCCCGTCCCCCGCACGAGCCCGCTCCGGCCCGGCCGGCGCCTCCCCCGAAACGAGAGCCCCCCGATGTCCGACCGCACCCGCAGAGCCCGCCGCACGCCCAGCGGCCCCGAGCTGAGCCGCCGCGGCCTGCTGTTCCTGGGCGCGTCCGGCCTGGCCGCCGTGCCGTTCCTCGGCGGCCCGACGCCGGCGGCCCCGGGAGGCGGGCTGCGCACGGTGGGCGACGAGGAGAACGTCCTGGACCTCAAGGACTTCGGCGCGAGGGGGGACGGCGTCCGGGACGACACCCGCGCGGTCCAGCGGCTGATCGAGAGCTCGGCGCGCCGCAAGCAGATCGGGATGATCCCCAAGGGCACCTACCGGATCACCGCCAGCCTCCTCGTGCCGTCCGGGACGCAGCTGTACCTCGCCCGCGGCGCCCGGCTGCTCAAGGACTGGGTCGCGCCGGTCGGCCTGCAGGACGCCCTGCTGCGCAACGCCGACCTGTCGCAGCCGCTCACCGGCGTGCAGATCACCGGGCCCGGGACGATGGGCGCCCGCGACCACACCAAGACCGGTGTGGTGATCGGCCTCTACGGGCACGACGTGCTGCTGCGCGACCTCACCATCGACACCTACTCCGGCGGCCAGGCGATCATGTACGCCGGCGACCGGGGCCGGATCGACAAGGTCACCATCCGCAACAGCGCGGAGGAGACCGGCACCGGCGGCATCCGGGTGTTCGGGGGCAGCGACTTCCTGGGCACGAACTGTCACGTCGAGTCCGGCGACGACTGCTACCAGTTCGTGCCGATCGGCAATCCGCTGGCCGAGCCCGCCCTCTACAACCAGAGCATCGCGCGGGGCCGGTTCGTCGACTGCACCGGGCTCAGCACCGTGAGCCGGTTCATGGTCGCGCTGCTCGAGTTCACCGGTGGCGAGCCCGGCACGACGGACATGAACGCCTCGGTGACCGACTGCGCCTTCGAGCGGTGCAGTGGCGCGGCGACCAACCGGGGCATCGTGGTCAAGAACAGCCACAGCACGGGCAGCATCGAGCGGATCGCCTTCACCGACTGCACGGTCGACATGGCCGGCGCCGCGGACGCGTCGACGCAGGAGATCCGCATCCAGACCGACGCCGGCACGGGCGGCGCCATCACGGGGGTCACCTTCACCCGGACCAGCATCACCAACCCGGTGAACAGCATCCTGCGGGTCGGCGGCCCCAACATCAGCGGCCTGACCTTCGACACCTGCGACTTCGCCGCGCCGTCCGGCGCCGCTCCGCTCGTCGCCGTGGTGGACGGCGCCTCCGGCGTCACGTTCCGGGGGTGCTCGTTCAGCGGCACCGCGAAGAACGCCACCGGCGTGGCGACGAGCAAGCGGCTGCTGGTGGCCGGTCCGACCGCCCCGGTGACCAACCTGGTCGTCGACGGCAGCCGCTTCACCGACATCGGGAACACGTTCTTCGGCGTCGACGTCATGTCCGCCACCGGCGCCACGATCACCGGGTCGACCTTCACCGCTCTCGCCGGGGCGGCGACCGCCCGCGCCGTCCGGGTGCTGCCGGAGGCCGCCAACGTGGTCGTGGAGAGGAACGACGTCTCCGGCATCAGCCACGCCGCGCCGGTCCTGGACCGCGGCGTCGGCACGGTGGTGGCGGCCAACACCGGCGCCTGACCGGTCCGGTCGTAGTCTGCCGGCCTGATGGACCACGGCGTCCCGGACCGGCCGCGTCCGGCGGGCACCCCCGAGCCGTCCTCCGCGGGCGGCCGGCTGGTGACCCGCCGGAACGCGCTGCTGCTCGGGGTGGCCGGGGTGGTCGCGGTGCCCGTGGTGTCCGCGCTCCGCACCCCGGCGCCGTCCCCGTCGGGCGCGCCCGCGGCGCCGTCCCCGTCGAGCACCCCGCCCGCGGCGTCGGCGTCGCCCGCCCCGGGCGGTGCGCTCGACCCGCGGGACTTCGGCGCCGTGGGCGACGGCCGCGCCGACGACACCCGGGCCCTGCAGGACCTGGTGGACGCCTCCACCGCGCAGGGGGCGGTCGCGGTCGTCCCGGCCGGCACCTACCGCTGCACCGCCGGCCTGCTCCTGACCACCGGCGCGCGGCTGCAACTGGCCCGCGGCGCGCACCTGCTCAAGGACTGGGCGGCCGAGACCGGGCTGGTCAACGCGTTCCTGCGCAACCGCGACCTCGCGGTGAAGGCGGACGGCGTGCAGATCACCGGGCCGGGCACGATCGGCGCCCGGGACCACAGCAGCACCGGCGTGGTCCTGGCGCTGTACGGCGACGACGTGCAGCTGCGCGAGTTCACCATCGACACCTACGCCGGCGGGCAGGCCGTGATGTTCGCCGGCGACCGGGGTCGCATGGACGGCGTCACCATCCGCAACAGCGCGGTGTCCACCGGCACCGGCGGGATCCGGGTGGTCGGCGGTGCGGACTTCCTCGCGACCGGCTGCCACGTGGAGTCCGGCGACGACTGCCTGCAGTTCGTGCCGATCGGCAACCCCGACGCCGTCCTCTACGACATGGACATCACCGGCGGCAGCTTCGTCGGGTGCACCGGCACCAGCACCACCAGCCGGTTCATGGTGGCGCTGCTGGAGTTCACCGGCGGGGAGCCCGGCACGACCGACATGTCCGCCTCGGTCGTCGACTGCTCCTTCCGCGACTGCCGCGGGGCGGGCACCAACCGCGGCATCGTCGTCAAGAACACGCACAGCCAGGGCCGCATCGCCGGCGTCTCGTTCACCGACTGCTCGGTGGACATGTCGGGCGCCGCCGACGCGGAGACTCAGGAGATCCGCATCCAGACCGACCCGGCCTCGCGCGGGTCGATCTCCGGGATCACCTTCACCCGGACCGACGTCACCCGCCCGGTCAACAGCACGGTGCGCATCGGCGGGCCGGGCATCAGCGCCGTCACCTTCGACGGCTGCGTCTTCACCGCGCCGTCGGGCGCGTCCCCGCTGACCCTCGTCGCCGACCAGGTCGACCAGCTCGTGGTGCGGGGCTGCACGTTCACCGGCGCAGCCGGCAAGCGCCAGCTCGTGGCCGGACCGGGGCAGGGCGTGACGGCGCTGTCGGTGGAGGACAGCCGGTTCACCGACGTCCCCGACGGCGTCTGGGCCGTCGACCTGCTCGGCGCCCCCGGCGCGCGCGTCGCCGGCTCGACCTTCCAGGCCGCCCCCGGCGCGACGGACGCCCGGGCGATCCGGGTGTCGCCGGCGTCCACCGGGGTCGTGATCGAGCACAACGACGTCACCGGGATCGGCCACCCGGCGCCGATCACCGACCGTGCCGACGGCACGACGATCCGGGGCAACCGCGGCGCCTGACCCCCTCGGGCGCTCACCGTCGGTAGTCCCCTCGGGCGCGGTCCGGCACGGATCACGGAGCGCCGTCCGCACCGCGCGACCCGACTGGCGGACGGGTCGGTTCCGCTGCATCCTTCCCGCACCATGCACCGGGGCGCCGGGAGACGCTCCTCGAGTGACGGGCCTTTCCCCATGGACGTCGACACCGCCAGCCCCCCGCCCCGCTCCCCGATCCTGGCCGCCTACCCGGTGCTCAGCCGGCGCGACGTCCTGGTCGTCGGGGGCCTCGCCGCCCTGCCGCTGCTCGTGCCGTGGGGGCACCCCCGGGCGTCGGGGGCGGTGGTCCTCAACCTCCGGGACTACGGCGCCGTGGGCGACGGCGTCGCCGACGACACCGCCGCCGTGCAGAAGCTCATGGACGCGACGGCGACGCAGGCGGCCGTCGGCGTGGTCCCGGCCGGCACCTACCGCTGCACGAGCAGCCTGCACCTGCGCACCGGGGTGCAACTGCAGCTGGAGAGCGGCTCCAAGCTGCTCAAGGACTGGGCCGTGGCCCCCGGCCTCGCCGGCGCGTTCCTCCGCAACGCCGACTTCGCGGCACGGGCGAACGCGGTCCGGATCACCGGGCCGGGCACGATCGGCGCCCGGGACCACAGCCGGACCGGCGTGATCCTGGCCGTGTACGGCGACGACGTGCTGCTGCGCGACTTCACCATCGACACGTACGCCGGCGGGCAGGCGGTCATGTTCGCCGGCGACCGGGGCCGCATGGAGCGGGTGCGCATCGTCAACAGCGCGCGGACCACCGGCACCGGGGGCATCCGGGTGATCGGTGGCACCGGCTTCCTCGCGACCGCGTGCCACGTGGAGTCCGGCGACGACGCCCTCCAGTTCGTGCCCATCGGCGACCCGAGTGCCCTGCTCTACGACCTGCCGATCAGCGGGGGCAGCTTCGTCGGGTGCACCGGCGCCAGCACCACCTGCCGGTTCATGGTCGCCCTGCTGGAGTGGACCGGCGGCGACACGGCCATGAGGAACGCCGCGATCACCGACTGCTCCTTCCGCGACTGCCGGGGGAAGGGCGCCAACCGCGGCATCGTGGTCAAGAACTCACACGGCACCAAGGCCATCGCGCGGCTGTCGTTCACCGACTGCGCGGTCGACATGGCCGGCGCCGCGGACGCCCAGGCGCAGGAGATCCGCATCCAGACCGAGCCGGGGCGGGGAGCGATCACCGACCTCACCTTCACCCGGACCAGCATCACCAACCCGGTGAACAGCGTGCTGCGGACCAGCGGCCCCGGCACCAGGGGCGTCACCTTCGACCAGTGCACCTTCGCGGCCCCGTCGGGCGGCACGGACGTCGTCGCGGTGGTCGACGGGGGCGCGAACGTGCGGATGCGGCGGTCCTCGTTCGCCGGCACCCGGGGGAAGCGGGTGCTCGTCGCCGGGCCCATCGCGCCGGTGGGCAGCCTGACGGTCGAGGAGTGCCGGTTCACCGACATCGGCAACGACCGGTGGGGGGTCGACCTGGTCGCCGCTCCCGGGGCGCGCGTGGCGACCTCGACCTTCACGCGGGCCGCAGGGACCACGACCGCCCGTGCGGTCCGGGTCTCGGCGGCGTGCAGCGGAGTGGTCATCGAGGGCAACGACCTCACCGGGCTCACCAGCACGACCAAGATCACCGACAACGGGACCGGCACGATCCTCCGCAACAACCGCGGCGCCTGACCTCCTCAGCGGGACGGCGGGCGCGGAAAGCCGCCGACCAGCTGCTCGAAGGCGTGCGCCACCTTCAGGCAGGTGGTGTCCTCGAACCGGCGGCCGACCAGCATCATGCCGACCGGGAGCCCCTGCGAGAGCCCGGCCGGGACGCTGGTGGCCGGGTGCCCGCTCACGTCGAACGGCGCGCAGTTGACGATCATCTCCAGCGCCCGGGCGACCCGGACCTCGATCGGGTCGTCCGCCGCCGGGATCTCGGGGGCGACCATCGGCACGGTGGGCATGACCAGCAGGTCGACGTCGGCCAGCGCGGCGTCGTACTGCCGGCGCACCTCGACGGCCAGGTTCTGCGCCATCGCGTAGTGCCGGGTCTGCTCCCGCTCCATCGACCAGCGGCCGGCCAGCGCCACCGCGGTCACCGTCGGCGACCACCGGTCGACCACCTCGCGGCGCTGGCGGCCGTAGTGGGCGACCAGCTCCGGGTCGTAGCGGCCCTCGTAGTTCCACCCGTAGCCGTTGCCCTCGATCATCTGCACCGTGCCGCCGTCGGTGGCGATGACGTTCCAGACGTGCAGGGCGTGCCGGTGCCAGGGCAGGTCGACGTCGACCACCTCGATGCCCAGCTCGCGCAGCCGGCCCGCGGCCGCGCGCACCGTGTCGTCCACGCCCGGCTCGGAGAGCTCCTCCCAGCCGAAGCCCTGGGCGACGACGCCGACCCGCAGGCCGGACACGTCCCCGCCGAGGGCATCCGCGTACTGCTCGGGGGCCAGGTCGGCGGGCTGGCGCGGGTCGTTCCCGTCGCGGCCGGCCAGGACGTCCAGCACGGCCGCGGCATCGGCGACCGTGCGGGTCATCGGGCCGAGGTGGTCGAGCGTCAGCTCGATGGGGAACGCCCCGGTGTAGGGCACCAGGCCGTGCGTGGGCTTGTGGCCGACGATGCCCGAGAACGCGGCGGGCATGCGGATCGACCCGCCCTGGTCCCCGCCGAGGGCGAGGTCGACCTCGCCGGCGGCGACCAGGGCGGCGCTGCCGCTGGAGCTGCCGCCGGTCGTGCGGGACGGGTCCCAGGGGTTGCGCACGGGGCCGGTGACCGACGTGTGGCTGCCGCCGGAGAAGCAGAGGTCCTCGCAGACGGCCTTGCCCGCGACCGTCGCACCCGCCTCGAGCAGGCGGGTCACCACCGTCGCGTCCTCGGCCGGCACGTAGCCCTCGACG
This sequence comes from Geodermatophilus sp. CPCC 205506, assembly GCF_051383635.1. Lineage (NCBI taxonomy): Bacteria > Bacillati > Actinomycetota > Actinomycetes > Geodermatophilales > Geodermatophilaceae > Geodermatophilus > Geodermatophilus sp. CPCC 205506. The sequence continues at coordinate 48,822 of NZ_JALPKP010000007.1, forward strand.
GTGTGCGAGCCGTTCATCATCGGGACGCCGGCGACGGCGATGTTGTCCTTGACCGCCACGGTCCGCCCGGCCAGGGGACCGTCGGCGGCACCGTGGATGTCGGTGGTCACGTACCAGGCACCGAGCGGGTTGTCGGTCTCGGCGGGGCGGGTGCTCGGCCGGTCGCCCGGCGCCTGCGGGGCGATGCCGGCGTAGAGCTCCTCGACCGCGTCGTAGGACGTGAGGAAGGCGGCGACGATCGGCGTGTAGGCGGCCACCTCCTCCGGGGTGGGCTTCATGCCGTAGCTGGCCGCCAGCGCGGCGACCTCGTTCTCGTCCGGCGGGCGTACGGGCACGGCTGCCTCCTCGGGTGCGGCGGGGTGCACTGGTGCTGCGCAAGCTTGCGACGCCGCGGCCGTCCTGTCACCAGCAGCGGGAGCCGTCCGGCGGCCAGGGAGAATGCCCGGCCGTGGAGATCCTCGCGGCCGCGACCGAGACCCTGCGGGTGCCGGCCCTGGTCGACCTCGCGGCGATCGTCGTGGGCGCGCTCACCGGCGGCCTGCTGGCGGCGCGCGAGGGGTTCGCGGTGTCCGGCGTCCTGCTGCTGGCGGTCAGCGGCGGGCTCGGGGGCGGGCTGATCCGCGACGTCCTGCTCGCGGAGGGCCCGCCGGTGGCGCTGACCAACCGGGCCTACCTGCCCACGGTCGCGGTCACGGCGATGGTCACGTTCTACTTCTCCGGCTGGCTGTCCCGGCTGACCGGCCTGCTCGTGGTGCTGGACGCCGTCACACTCGGGTTCTTCACCGTCATCGGCGCGCAGAAGGCCCAGCTGGCCGGCCTGCCCAGTGCCTCGGTGGTCTTCATCGGGACGCTGACGGCGGTCGGCGGCGCGCTCATCCGCGACGTCCTGCTCGCCCAGCGGGCCGACATCGTGCAACCGGGCCCCTACAACGCCGTCGCCGCCCTGCTCGGCGCGACCGCGCTGACACTGCTCGCCGGGCCCGCCGGCCTGGACCCCATCCCGGTCGCGGCGCTGGTCATCGTCCTGGTCGCGACGCTGCGCGTGCTGTCGGTGTGGCGCGGGTGGACCGCACCGGTCGCCGTGGACCTGCCCGGGCAGGCGCGCCGCCGGCTCCGGCGGAGCCGCACCGGGGACGGCACCCGCCGGCGCCGCCGCGCCGAGCGCGGCACCCGCTGGCGCCGCCGCGACCGGACCTGACGTCAGGTCGCGGTGCCGGCCCGCGGTTGGACGTCGGGCGCCGGCTCGATCCCCGGCGGGACCTGCTGCGGGCCCGCCTCGGCCGGGCGCGGCTCGGTCTGGCTGAACAGGCGGACGGCGAGGAGCGCGACGTCGTCCTCCGCATCGGGGAGGAAGAGCCGCTCCAGCACCTCGTCGCACAGCTCGTCGAGGGTCAGCCCGGCGGACTCGCGGAGCACCGTGACCAGCTGCTCGGTCCCGGTGTCGAGGTCACGGTCGCGGCGCTCGACCAGCCCGTCGGTGTACAGGAACACCGTGCTGCCGGCCGGGAGTACGGCGACCCGATCGCTGCGCGACGTCCCGGGCAGCACGCCGAGCAGCAGGTCGGCCGGCAGCGGGTCCAGCACGGTCACCTCGCCGTCGGGGGACACCACCACCGGCGGCGGGTGCCCGGCGCTCGACCAGCGCAGCCGGGTCCGGTCCCGCCGCAGGTCGGCGTCGTCCTGCTCGAGACGGGCCACCAGCGCGGTGGCCATCGTGTCGAGCGCCAACCCGCGGATCGCGGCGTCCAGCCGGCTGAGCACCTGGGCGGGCGGCGCGCCGCTGGAGTAGCTGATGCCGCGCAGCAGCCCGCGGACCTGCCCCATCGCCGCCGCGGCGCGGCTGTCGTGGCCGACGACGTCGCCGATGGCCAGCACGGTCGCGCCACCGGCCTCGAGGAACGCGTCGTACCAGTCGCCGCCGATCTCGGCGCCGGCCGCGGCCGGCACGTAGCGGACCACGATCTCGCAGTGGTCGGGCTCCGGCGGCGCGGTGAGCATGCTGTGCTGCAGCGCGTCGGCCAGCACCCGCTGCTGGCCGTAGAGCCGCGCGTGGTGCAGGGCCAGCCCGGCCCGGCGGCCCACCTCGACCGCGGTGTCGATCTCGGCCTGGGTGTGCGGTCCGCGATCGGTGCCGTTGAACAGCCCCAGGGCACCCAGCGTCTGGCCGCGGGCGACCAGCGGCACGACGGTGCCCGAGCGCAGGCCGAGCCGGGACAGCAGCTCCCGGGTCGCGGCCTCCGGGATGGCCCGCGCGATCCGGTCGCCGTCGATGTCGGGGAGCACCAGCGGCCGGCCGGTGCGGGTGACCACCGTGGCCGCGGCGTGGTCGGTCATCACCGCGACCATCGAGTGGACGTACAGCTCCAGCTCGGCGCGCAGCGTGGGGTCGTGGTGCGCCGAGGCCAGCTCGTGCAGCCGGCCCTGTTCGTCGGTGACCACCAGCCAGCACCAGTCGCCGAGGGTGGGGACGACGAGGTCGACGAGCTGGCCGATCTGCTGGCCGATGTCCAGGCTCCCGGAGAGCACCCGGCCGGTGTCGGCCAGCAGCTGCAGCCGCCCGTTGGCCTCCGCCATCGCGGCGACCGCGTCGGCGCGCACGGCGTCGGCCTGCAGCCGCGACGCGGTCAGCGCGATCTGGGCGGTCAAGCCCTCCAGCAGTTCGACGTCGCTCTCGCTGTAGGCGTGCTCGGTGGTCCAGACCACGATGAAGCTGCCGAGCAGCCGTCCCTCGACGCGCAGCGGCAGCGCGGCCAGCGCCCGGGTGCCCAGCACGGCGTTGATGGCCACCATCCGCGGGAACCGTGCCTCGGCCTCCGCCGCGTCGGCGAAGAGCAGCCGTTCCCCGTGCCGGGCCACGTACTGGGTGGGCAGCTCGTCGTCCAGCGGGGTCTCCACCCCGTCCGCCGGCAGCTGGACGTCGGCCTCGCTGGCGACGACGTCGACGATCCGGCGGGTCACGTGCAGGTACAGCTTCTCGTCGCGCGGGTCGAAGACCGCCAGCCCGATGGACTCCGCACCGAGCACCGCGGCGCCGCGCAGCGCGATCTCGGCCAGCTGGGAGACCCGGGTGGCGTTGGCCAGCTCCGCCGCGACCTCCGCGATGGCCGCGGCGCGCTGCACCGCGGCGATGCGCCGCTCCGCCTGGTCGCGGGCGGCGGTGACGTCGACGGCGGTCCCCAGCACCCGGACCGGCCGCCCCGACGGGTCGCAGACCACCCGCCCGCGGGAGACCGTCCAGCGCACGCCGCCGTCGACGCGGACGACGCGGGCCTCCACCAGGTACTCCCCGCTCGTGGCGAGGGCCTCCCGCATGGCCTCGGTCACCGCCGCGCGGTCGTCGGGGTGGATGCGCTCGGTCATGATGTCCTCGACCGAGTCGATCTCCACGGCGCCGTCGAGCCCGAAGATCGCCGCGCAGCGCTCGTCCCAGCGCACCGCGCCGGTGCGCAGGTCGCGCTCCCAGATGCCGATCGCGCTGGCCTCCAGGGCGACGTCCAGCCGGGCCAGCGAGGCGCCGATCGCCGACCGCGCGGCCGACAGCTCCAGCTCGGCGCTGACCGAGGCGGCCATCTGCTCCAGGAGGGCGGCGTCGTCGTCGGACCACGCCCGCGGCACCGGGTCGTAGACGGCGAGGACGCCGACGACGTGGCCGGAGTCGGCCACCAGCGGGGCACCGAGGTAGGCCGCGACCTGGCCCGAGGTGACCGCCGGGAGGTCGACCACCCCCGGGTGCACGGTGGCGTCGGGGACGACGAGGGACTTGCCGCGGCGGACGGTGATCGCGGAGATGGCGCCGGTCAGCAGCGCCGGCCCCCCGACGACGCCCGGCGGCAGGCCGTACCCGCCGACGACGGTGTCCTGGTCGGTGAAGAGCGTGACCTTCGCGTGCCGGATGCCCAGCAGCCGGGCGGCCAGGCCGGAGAGCCGGTCGAAGGCGGCCGGACCGGGCACCTCGACGAGCAGCCGGCGGGCGGCGGCGACGCGGTGCGGGTCGCCGAGGACGTCGGCTCCGGGTGGAGGGCATGCGGACAGCACCAGGCCGAGCCCCCCTCTTCCGCTGCTGCAGCGGACTCCCTGCGCCTGCCGCGACGACGCACCATGCTGACACGTCGGTGGCGGACGACACCGGATCGTCCTCCGAGCGCGATCCGGCGTCGCTCCCCCGCAGGGGTGAGTCCGGGGCCGGAGCCGGTCAAGCGGCCGGGCGCCCGGGACGATGCCGACTGCATGCCGGGGACCCGAGTGCGCACCCTGCCGGACTGCCGGCCGCTGCTCGCCGACCCCGACGACCTGACGCTGGCCTTCCAGCCGATCGTCGACCTCGCCGCCGCGCGCATCGCCGGCTACGAGGCCCTCTCCCGCTTTCCCGGCACCGCCGGGCCGGACGTCTGGTTCTCCGCGGCGGCCGAGTGGGGGGTGGCCGCCGAGCTGGAGGCACTGGCGATCACCAAGGCGCTCGACGCCGTGCCGCTGCTGCCCGAGAACACCTTCCTCACCGTCAACGTCAGCCCGAACCTGCTCGGCAGCGCGCCGGTGCAGGACGCCCTGGCCGGGCGGCCCGACCTGGCCCGCGTGGTCGTCGAGCTCACCGAGCACTCCCCTGTCGACGACCCCGCGGAGCTGCGCCGGCAGACCGACCTGCTGCGTGCCCGTGGCGCGCTGATCGCGCTGGACGACGCCGGCGCCGGCTACTCCGGGCTGCACCAGATGGCCACCCTGCGCCCCCAGCTGGTCAAGCTCGACCGCGCGCTGGTCACCGGCGCCGACAACGACCCCGTCCGCGTCGCGCTGGCCGAGCTGGTCGGCGAGTTCGCCGGCCGCATCGACGCCTGGCTCCTGGCCGAGGGCATCGAGACCCCCGGTGAGCTGGCCGTCTTCCTCCGCCTCGGGGTGCCGCTCGGGCAGGGCTGGGTGCTCGGCCGCCCGGCGCCGTACTTCGCGCCCCTCGCCCCGGAGGTCGTGGACCTGCTGCACGCCCAGGTGGCCCGCGCCCGGCTCACCGAGAGCGTGGCCAGCCTGCTCCGCCCGGTCCGCCAGTGCGACGTCCGCGACGCGCTGCCCGGGATCCCGCCGGCGGTGCTGGTCGGCCCCCTGGGCGAGCCGGTCGGGCTGCTGCTGGCCGACGCCCGGACCGGTGCCGCGTTCACCGCGCCGGTGTCGCTGCGCGTGCACCCGTCCACCGACATCACCGACGCGCTGCGGCGGGCCCTCACCCGCCCCGCGGCCTCCCGCTTCGACCCGGTCGTGTGCACCGACCCGACCGGCGAGGTCCTCGGCCTGCTGCGGGTCGAGGACCTCGCCGCCGCGGCTGCGCGCCGCTGAACCCCAGACCCCGGACGCCCGCCCGGGCGGCCCGGCCCGCACCACCTCCACGACGACGACAAGGACCCCGACGATGAAGACCTTCGCCTGCGGCGACGTCATCCCCGGCTGCAGCGCCCGCTTCTCGGCCGCGGACGAGGGCGGCATCCTCGCCCTGGTCGCCGGTCACGCGGCCGCCGACCACGGCGTCACCGACGTCACGCCCGACCTCGTGGCCGCCGTGCGCCAGCACATCCACACGATCTGAGCCCGCACGGAGTTGATCCGTGGGCATGACGCCCACGGATCAACTCCATCGCTCAGGCCGAGGCGTCGGTGAGCGCCTGCCGCTCGTCGTCGGTGAGCACGAGGTCCTGCATCGGCAGCAGGTCGGCCAGCTGCTCGACCGACCGGCCGCTGGCGATCGGCGCGACGACGGTCGGCTGGTCGGCCAGCCAGCGCAGCGCGACCGCCGCGCCGGTGACCCCGTGGGCGTCCGCGACCTCCGCGAGCGCGGACAGCACCCGGTCGCCCTTCTCCCCCACGTACCTCGCCGCCCCCTTCGCCCGCGGCGAGTCGACCGCCTCGCCCGGCCGGTACTTGCCGGTCAGGAAGCCCCGCGCCAGGGCGAAGTACGGCAGCACCCCCATGCCGCGGGCGGCGACGACGTCGCGCAGCTCGTCCTCGTAGGCCGGCCGCTCCATCAGGTTGTAGTGCGGCTGCAGCGCGACGTAGCGGGTCACCCCCAGCCGCTCCGAGGTCTCCAGCGCCTCGGTCAGCCGCTCCCCCGAGTAGTTCGACGCCGCCGCGTAGCGCACCTTCCCCGCCTGCACCAGCTCGTCGAACGCACGCAGGGTCTCCTCCAGCGGCGTCGTCTCGTCGTCGTAGTGCGCGTAGTACAGGTCGATGCGGTCGGTCTGCAGCCGTCGCAGCGACCCCTCCGCCGCGGTGCGGATCTCCGCCGCCGACAGCGGGTGCTCCTTCTCCAGCGGCGAGGCCTTCGTCGCCACCACCACCCGGTCGCGCATCCCGCGATCGGCCATCCAGGCGCCGAGGATCTCCTCCGAGCGGCCCTTGCCGTAGGACTCGGCGGTGTCGACGAACGGCGCCCGGGTGCTCGGCGTCGCGTCGCCGAAGCGGTCCAGCAGCGCGAAGGACGTCGCCTCGTCCGCCGTCCAGCCGAACACGTTGCCACCCAGGCAGAGGTCGCTGACGGTGAGGTCGGTCCCGGGGATCTGCGGCATGGGCCCCACGCTAGAGGAAGGGCCCTCCTGCCCCCCGACGCTCGCAGGCTCGCGACGGGACCCTGCAGGAGAGCCGCGACCGTCGCCCGACCGGGTGGGACCGGTGGGACGTGAGGGACCCGTTCACCCCCCTCGGTGGCGGGCTGTCGTACCGGCATGGCACGGTGCCCCCGGTCCGGCCTCGGCACATCCGCCGAGGTCGGGACAGTTTCCGTCACCGTCGAGAGGACACCCGTGAACAAGGCAGAACTCGTATCCGCCATCGCCAAGCGCGCCGACGTGCCCGCCGCCACCGTCGACTCGGTGCTCGCCGGCCTCCAGGAGGAGCTGGTCGAGGCCATCACCCGTGGCGAGAAGGTCGCCGTCTCCGGGCTGCTCACCGTCGAGCGCACCCAGCGGTCGGCGCGGACCGGTCGCAACCCGCAGACCGGGGAGTCCATCGACATCCCGGCCGCGAACACCGTGAAGGTCACCGCCGGCTCCAACCTGAAGAAGGCCGCCAGCAACGTCCCCGTGTGACCGCCGGCAGCCCGGCGACGTCCCGGGGTGATCGGCGGCGTCGCCCGTCGGGCGGCCCCCCCGTGTGACCTGGTCCACAGCGCCGTGAGTCAGGATGCGGGGCAGGCGCCGCCCGACGGCGGGCGGCCCGCGGATCGGAGGACACGTGACGACGGCGCTCCAGGTGGACACCGACCCCGCCGAGGTGGGCTTCGACCCGGCCCGGCTGACCCGCATCGACCGGCGGCTGGCCCGCTGGGTGGACGAGGGGCGGCTGCCCGGGTTCCTCGTGACCGTGGCCCGCCACGGCCGGCTGGTGCACGTGGGCCGGTACGGCTACCGGAACGTGGAGGAGGGGCTGCCGGTCGAGACCGACACCCGGTGGCGCATCTACTCCATGACCAAGCCGATCACCTCGGTCGCGGCGATGATGCTCTACGAGGAGGGCGCCTTCGAGCTCACCGACCCGATCGCCCGCTGGCTGCCGGAGTTCGCCGAGACCCGCGTCTACGTCGCCGGCTCGGCGCTGAAGCCGGTCACCGTTCCGCAGACCGAGCCGATCCGGGTGTGGCACCTGCTCACCCACACCTCGGGGCTGACCTACGGCTTCCACCACACCCACCCGGTCGATGCGATGTACCGGGCCGCCGGGCACGAGTGGGGCACCCCGGCCGGCGCCGACGCCGCCGAGGTGTGCCGCCAGTGGGCTTCGATGCCCCTGGTGTTCCAGCCCGGGACCGAGTGGAACTACGGCGTCTCCACCGACGTCCTCGGCCGGCTGGTCGAGGTGGTCTCCGGCCAGTCGCTGGACGAGTTCTTCGAGCAGCGGATCTTCCGCCCGCTGGGCATGGCCGACACCTCCTTCGGGCTCCGCGAGGACGACGACCCCGAGTCCCTGGCCCGGCTCTACACCGCCGTCCCGGCGCAGCCCGGCGGTCCGGCGACCACCTACGCGCCGCTGGACACGATGGGCGCCGGCGCCCACCGGAAGCCGGCGTTCCTCTCCGGCGGCGGCGGGCTGGTCTCGACCGCCGGTGACTACCTGCGGTTCACCGAGCTGCTGCGCCGCGGCGGCTCCTACGACGGCGGCCGGCTGCTGGGCCCGCGCACCATCGCGCACATGACCCGCAACCACCTGCCGGGCAACGCCGACCTGGAGACCTTCGGCCGGCCGCTGTTCGCCGAGACGCCGCTGCGCGGGGTGGGCTTCGGCCTGGGCTTCTCGATGGTCATCGACCCCGCCCGCTACGGCGTGATGGCCAGCCCCGGCGACTACAGCTGGGGCGGGGCGGCGTCCACCGCGTTCTACGTCGACCCGGTCGAGGACCTCACGGTGGGCTTCTTCACCCAGCTGCTGCCCTCCAGCGTGCTGCCGATCCGGAGCCACCTGCGCACGCTGGTCAACCAGGCCTTGCTCGACTGAGGAGACCGCAGGCATAGGAAGCAATACCTACGTCCTGGCCGCCGGTACGTGGGTATAGCTTCCTATGCCTGCGCACGGGCGGCGTCCGGTGGTCTGGTTGGGTGACGGCGTGCTGCGCCTGGGTGCTCTCGACGTGCCGCCCGGGCGGCTCGTGGTCATGGCCATCGTCAACCGCACCCCCGACTCCTTCTACGACCGCGGCGCCACCTACGAGCTCGCCGCGGCCGTCGAGCGGGTGGACCGGGTGGTCGCCGAGGGCGCGGACATGGTGGACGTCGGCGGGGTGAAGGCGGCTCCGGGCGAGGACGTCGACGCGGCCGAGGAGATCCGCCGCACCGTCGACCTGGTCGCCGCCATCCACGCCGCCCACCCCACGCTGCCGATCTCCATCGACACCTGGCGGGCGGAGGTGGCGCGGGAGGCGCTGGCCGCCGGCGCCGACGTCGTCAACGACGCGTGGGGTGGGGTCGACCCGGAGCTGGCCGCCGTCGCGGCGGAGGCCGGCGCCGGGATCGTGTGCACGCACGCGGGCGGGCTGCCGCCGCGGACCCGCCCGCACCGCATGACCTACGACGACGTCGTGGCCGACGTGGTGGCCCGGACGACGGCGCTGGCCGAGGCCGCGGTCGCGGCGGGCGTGCACCGGGAGCGGGTCCTCGTCGACCCCGGGCACGACTTCGGCAAGAACACCCGGCACTCGCTGGAGGCCACCCGACGGCTGGACGAGCTGGTCGCGACCGGGTGGCCGGTCCTCGTGGCGCTGTCGAACAAGGACTTCGTCGGGGAGACCCTCGACGTCCCGCTGGAGGAGCGGCTGACCGGCACCCTCGCGGCCACCGCGGTGAGCGCCTGGCTGGGCGCGACGGTGTTCCGCGCGCACGACGTCGCGGCGACCCGGCAGACGCTGGACATGGTCGCCGCCATCCGGGGCGACCGGGCGCCGCTGCGCACCACCCGTGGCCTGGCCTGAAGCCCCTGGTCGGCGGCGCTGCGCAGGTCTAGCGTGCCCCGCACCAACGCCGAGGAGGTAGCGGGATGAGCGGCAGGGTCGTGCACTTCGAGATCCCCTTCGACGACGGGGACCGCGCGCGCAGCTTCTACAAGGAGGCCTTCGGCTGGCAGGTCCAGGAGATGCCGGAGATGAGCTACACCCTGGTCATGTCGGGCCCCAGCGGTGAGCAGGGACCGACCGAGCCGGGGTTCATCAACGGTGGGATGATGGCGCGCGAGGGCGGTCCCTCGGGCACGCCGGTCATCGTCGTGGACGTGGAGAGCATCGACGTCGCCCTCGAGCGGATCGAGGAGCTCGGCGGCGCCACGGTGACGCCCAAGATGCCGGTGGGCGACATGGGCTTCGCCGCCTACGTCCGGGACCCGGAGGGGAACGTCCTCGGCCTCTGGGAGACCGCCGGCTGACCCGCACCCGGACCCGGCGGCGGCCTCGATAGGGTCCCGCGCCATGGCCGCCACCGGGTTCCACACCGCCGACGAGCTCAACGCGCTGCTGCCGGGCACGCTGCCGGGCCTGCTGGGCCTCGCGATCACCGCGCACGAGCCCGGCCGGCTGGAGGCCGCGCTCGACGTGCGGCCGGAGCTGCTCGCGCCCAACGGGTACCTGCACGCCGCGACCGTCGTCGGCCTCGCCGACACCTCCTGCGGGCTGGCCACCCGGGCCCTGCTCCCCGAGGGCTCGACCGGGTTCACCACGATCGAGCTGAAGACCAACTTCCTCGGGACGGTGCGCGAGGGCCGGGTCACCACCGTGGCCACCAACGCCCACGCCGGCCGGACGACGCAGGTCTGGGACGCCGTGGTCACGTCCGCGGACTCCGGGAAGACGCTCGCGCTGTTCCGCTGCACCCAGTCGGTGCTGTGGCCCCGGTGATCCGTACCGGCGGGTAACCCCCCTGTGTCCCAGGCCACGTCAGGTGTGAGACTGGCGCCACACCTGACGAGATGAGGAGCTCCTCCGTGGCGCTGGCCAGCCTGTACCCCGACGTCGAGATCCCCGACCTGTCGGTCCCCGCCTACGTGCTGTCCGCGGGCGCGGCGCGGCCCGGGGCCGCGGCGCTGGTCGACGGGCTCACCGGCGACACGATCACCCACGGCCAGCTGACCGCCTACGTCGACCGCGTCGCGGCGGCGCTGCACGCGCGGGGCCTGCGCAAGGGCGACGTCGTCGCCGTCTTCTGCCCCAACACGCCCTGGTACCCGGTGGTCTTCCACGGGATCGCCGCGGCCGGCTGCGTGATGTCGCCGATCAACTCGCTCTACACGCCCGACGAGATCGCCTTCCAGCTGCGGGACTCCGGCGCGAAGGTGCTGATCACCGTCTCGCCGTTCCTCGAGCGGGCGATGGCCGCCGTCGACACGGCGCCGGTCGACGAGATCGTCGTCATGGACGGCGCCGAGGGCCACGCGTCGCTGCTCGACCTGCTCAGCAGCGACGTGCCCTCGGTGCAGGTCGACATCGACCCGGCCACCGACCTGGTCACCCTGCCCTACTCGAGCGGCACGACCGGCCTGCCCAAGGGGGTCATGCTCACCCACCGCAACCTGGTGGCCAACGTGCTCCAGATGCGGCCGATCATGAACGCGTCCGAGGGCGACGAGCGGATCATCGCCGTCCTGCCGTTCTTCCACATCTACGGGCTCACCGTGCTGATGAACCAGGGTCTGGTCGCCGGCACCGTGGTGACGCTGCCGCGCTTCGACCTCGACGACTTCCTCCGTGTCATCCAGGAGCAGAGGATCACCCGGGCCTTCGTCGCGCCGCCGATCGTGCTGGCGCTGGCCAAGCACCCGCTGGTCGACCAGTACGACCTCTCCTCGCTGCGCACCATCACCTCGGGCGCGGCCCCGCTGGACGAGGGGCTGGCGCTCGCCGCGGAGCGCCGGCTGCGCAAGGGCGCCGACACCGGCGTCACCATCGCGCAGGGCTACGGGATGACCGAGTTGTCCCCCGTCTCGCACAGCACCCCCGACGCGGGCATGGAGCCGCCCGGCTTCACCGGCCCGGTGCCGAAGGGCTCGGTCGGCGTGGCCGTGCCGAGCACCGAGTGCCGGCTGGTCGACCCGGCCACCGGTCAGGACGTCGGCTCCGGGGAGCGGGGCGAGCTCTGGGTGCGCGGGCCGCAGGTGATGAAGGGTTACCTGAACAACCCCCAGGCCACGGCCGACACCCTGGACGACGACGGCTGGCTGCACACCGGGGACGTCGCCGTCGTCGACGACCGGGGGGTCTACACCGTCGTCGACCGGGTCAAGGAGCTGATCAAGTACAAGGGCTACCAGGTGGCCCCGGCCGAACTGGAGGCCGTGCTGCTCGGCCACCCCGAGATCGCCGACGCCGCGGTCATCGGCGTCCCGGACGCCGAGAGCGGCGAGGAGCTGCCCAAGGCGTTCGTCGTCCGGGCCGCCGGCTCGACGCTGACCGCCGAGTCCGTCATGGAGTACATGGCCGGCAAGGTGGCGCCGCACAAGAAGATCCGGCTGGTCGAGTTCATCGAGCAGGTGCCCAAGTCCTCCGCCGGGAAGATCCTGCGCAAGAACCTCAAAGCGGCTCCCTGACCTGACCGCTCCGGGCGCACCGGCAGGGACACGGCCGGTGCGCCCGGAGCGGAGTCGGTGCGCCCCCCGGGGCGGGTCAGTGCGACGCGCTCCGCACGCCGGCGCGGCGGGCGAGCCAGCGGTCCTCGCCGAGCCGCAGGGCCAGCCGGACCGCGCGCGGCGCGGCCGCCACGACCTGCACCCGCTCGCGGGGCGAGCAGGCGTCCAGGAACCACGGGACGGCGAACCGCGCCGACCCCACGGCCGCCCGGAACCGGTGCTCGCAGCCGAGCAGCTCGCCGGGCCCGTGCCGGTGCTCGGCCCCGGGCTCCTCCAGCAGGTCGGCCAGCTCCGACCACGCCCGCGCCAGGCCGGGGGCGCCGGCGCTCACGCACGCCGCGAACAGCGGAGCGGCCGCCGCCACCGCGTCGCAGGCGGTCCGCAGCGCGGGGTCGTCGGCGCGCCCGGCCACCGCCCGCACGGTCCGGAGCACCCGGTCGGAGAAGCCGACCAGCTCCGCCTGCCGGCGCGGGCAGCAGGGGGCGTCGAAGGCGATCCCGGTGAGCGCGTCGGCCACGTCGCGGGCGCCGGTGCGCAGGGCCCGCCGCTCGACCGGGCAGGCGGTCCCGGCGCGCACCGGCGGTGCCGGGCGGGCGGCGACCTCGACGGGGGCCGGGACGGCGAGCGGGGCGGGTGCCGGAGCCGGGAGCGGGACGGACAACGTCGTCGTCATGCCCGGGACGGTGCCGGGCGCTGCTTCGGGCGCGCTTGCACCGCGCTTGAGCAGCCCACTTGGAGCGCACCGGGACGCCTGTCCTTCTAGGGTCGGGGGCATGCGTGCGGTGACTCTCGACGGAGCGGGTGGACCCGAGGTCATGGGCTGGGGCGAGGTGCCCGACCCGGTCCTCAAGCCCGGTGAGGTGCTCGTCGACGTCGTGGCCACCGCGGTCAACCGCGCCGACCTGCTGCAGCGGGCCGGCCACTACCCGCCACCGCCCGGGTCCAGCGACGTCCTGGGCCTGGAGTGCAGCGGCGTGGTCAGCGAGGTCGGCGAGGGCGTCTCCGGCTGGAGGGTCGGCGACGAGGTGTGCGCGCTGCTCTCCGGCGGGGGCTACGCCGAGCGGGTCGCCGTCCCCGCCGGTCAGCTGCTGCCCCGCCCGGCCGGCGTCGAGCTGGCCACCGCCGCGGCCCTGCCCGAGGTGGTCTGCACCGTCTGGTCCAACGTGTTCATGCTCGCCGGGCTCAAGCGCGGCGACGCCTTCCTCGTGCACGGGGGCTCCAGCGGCATCGGCACCATGGCCATCCAGCTGGCCGCCCGCGTCGGCGCCCGGGTGTTCACCACCGCCGGCAGTGCCGCGAAGCTCGACGTCTGCCGCGAGCTGGGCGCCGAGGTCGGCATCAACTACCGCGACGAGGACTTCGTCGAGTGCGTGCTGGACGAGACCGAGGGGGTCGGCGTCGACGTCGTCCTCGACAACATGGGAGCCAAGTACCTGTCCCGCAACCTCGCCGCCCTGGCCACTGGCGGGCGGCTGGTCTGCATCGGCATGCAGGGCGGCACGAAGGCCGAGATCGACCTGGGCGCGCTCATGCGCAAGCGGGCCTCGGTGCACGCCACGACGCTGCGGGCGCGCCCGGCGACCGGTCCCGGCGGCAAGGCCGAGATCGTCGCCGCCGTCCGGCACGACGTCTGGCCGGACGTCGAGCGCGGCGTCGTCCGGCCGATCGTCGACCGCCGGCTGCCCATGGCCCGCGCCGCCGAGGCGCACCGGGTGGTCGACGCCAGCGAGCACATCGGCAAGGTGCTGCTGGTCAACGACGGCTGACCCGGGCCTGGTGGCCGGTCTCACCGCCCGGCTCCGCACCGTTCGTGCGACCCTGGGGATGGGTCCGCGACCGGACTCCCGGACGAGCACGCCGTACCCGGACAGCGACAAGACGGCGTCCAGGAGATCCCCGTGTACTGGCTCGTCCTCGTCCTGTCCGGCGTCCTCGAGGCCGTCTGGGCCACCGCGCTCGACCGCTCGCAGTGGTTCAGCCGCCCGCTGCCCACCGTCGTCTTCGCCGTGTCGCTGGCCGGCAGCATGGCCGGTCTCGCCTACGCGATGCGCGGTCTCCCCCTCGGCACGGCGTACGCCGTCTGGGTGGGCGTCGGCGTCGCCCTGACCGCGGGCTACGCCATGTGGTCCGGTCAGGAGCCGGTGTCGGCGGTCCGGGTCCTGCTGCTGGCGGGCCTGCTCGGCTGCGTCGTCGGGCTCAAGCTCACCCACTAGCCACCACTCACCAGCGGCGCCCGCACCAGCTCGGCCCCCCGGCCGTCGAGCAGGACCACGGCGGTGACCGTCTCGGCGTCGATGTCGGCCCAGCCGCGCCAGGTGCCGCCGCCATCGTCGTCGACACCCCACCGGCCGGCCGGGTGCACCTGGCCGGCCTCGTCGACCACCACGAGCCGGCACTCCCCCGCGGGTGCGAGGCCGTCGACGGCGATGTCGAGGACCGTGCCGCCACCGCCCTCCGTGGCGGTCACGGCGAACTCCACGCCACCGTTGGCGGCGGTGACCGTGGTGGCGTCCGTGCGCGGCCACGCCGCGATGGCCACCAGGACACCGCCCACCAGGAGCACCAGCAGCGCGGCGATGACCAGCAGCCGGCGGCGGGTCCAGCGCGGCCGGCGGGCGGCGGCGGAGACGCGGTCGAAGAGGTCCGGCGACGGCGCGACCGGAGGGGTGAGCAGGTCCTCCGGCTGCACCAGGGCCAGCAGGCCGGGCAGCTGCGCCAGCTCGGCCAGCTCGGCGTGGCAGTCGTCGCAGTGGCGCAGGTGTTCCTGGACCGCCCGCCGCTCCTCGGGCTCGAGCGCGCCGAGCAGGTAGGCCGCCAGGTCGGGCACCGCGGCACGGCACGTCACGTCGTCACCCCCCGTTCGGCGAGGGCCAGCTTGAGCGCCCGCAGCGCGTAGTAGCAGCGGGACTTGACCGTGCCGGGCGGGATGCCGAGGACGGCGGCCGCCTCGCTCACGGTGCGCCCGCGGTAGTAGGTCTCCACGATCACCGCCCGGTGCTCCGGCGACAGCGCGCCGAGCGCGTCGGTGACGACGATCCGGTCGAGGGCGCCGGCCAGGTCGTCGAGGGCCGGGACGGTGGCCAGCCCGGCGTCGGAGACCTCCGTCGGCCGGGCCCGGCGGGCGCGGTGGGCGTCGATGGCCAGGTGGTGGGCCACGGTGAACAGCCAGGGCCGCACCGGCGACGCCTCGGGGTCCAGCTCCTCGAGGTGCTTCCACGCCCGCACGAGGGTCTCCTGCACGACGTCCTCGGCCCGGTCGCGGTCGCCGCCGCACAGCCGCAGCGCGTACGCCAGCAGGGCCGGGGCGTGCGCGTCGTAGAGGGCCCGCAGCGTGCGCTCGCGGGTCTGCCCGCCCCGGGGCCGCATCAGCCGCTGCGGACCGGCCGGCGGCCGGTCCGCGGGTCGGCCCGCTGCCGCGGGCGGACGGCGGCGACGCAGACGAGCACCGCCGCGCCGACGGCCTCGACCCACACGCTCTGCCAGAACAGCGACGCCTCGGACGACTCGGAGAAGCCGAACAGCCCGACCCACACCGACAGCACGAGGCCACCGAGGGTGCCGAGCAGCAGGGCCGCCCCGAGCACGGCGACGAGGGGCAGCCAGTGCGCCGGCGCGACGAGGACGCCGATGCCGAGGAACGTCGCGGCGATCGACTGGAGCAGGAACAACGGCCCGATCCAGGGGATCGTGTCGTAGTCGGCGTCCCAGAGGTACAGGTGGATGCCGGCGCTGGCGCCGAGCAGCACGGCGCCGACGACCCGCCCGGCCGCCAGCAGCGGACCCGGGACCTCCGGACGCGGTCGACTCATGGCGCACTCCTCGGGGAGCGGGGCGTTCAGTGTGCGGGCAACGCGGCGGGTGCGGTCGTCGAGGTGATCGTGGTGCCGTCGGGGGACGACGGCTGGCCGGAGGCGGCCCCGCCCCCGTCGTCGTCGGAGCCGCGCCCGGCCAGCGCCGGCACGCCGACCGCGAGGACGGTGGAGAGGACCGGTGTCCTCCGCATGGGGAGCTCCCTCTGCCGGGCGGCCTCCTCGCGACGGGGCCGACACCAGGGAGCACGGATCCGCGGGGGGATCGGTTCAACCGGCCCGGCGGAGACGAGCTCAGCGGGGGCGGAGCCCGGCCACCGAGTCGACCAGGTAGCCGACCTCCTCGGCGGTGTTGTAGTGCATGAGGCCGAGCTGCACCGCCCCGCCCTCCTCGTTGACGCCGAGGGCGTCGAAGAGCTCGCGGGCGTAGAAGTCCCCGTCCCAGGCGCAGATCCCGCGGCGGGAGAGCTCCACGGCGACCTGGCGCGGCCGCATGCCGGCGACGGTGAACGACAACGTGGGCGTGGTCCGCGCGGGCGAGCCGAGCACCTGCACGTGGCGCATGGCGCGCAGGGCCTGGTCCAGCCACTCGAACAGGTCGCTCTCGTAGGCGGTCACCGCCGCCATCGACGTGCGCAGCCGGTCCCGCCGGGAGCCGGTGGCCTCCTCGCTCAGCCCGGCGAGGTGGTCGACGGCGGCGGCGACGCCGGCCAGCAGCTCGAAGGCCACCGTCCCGCTCTCGAACCGGTCGGGCACGCGGTCGGGCACCGGCAGCAGCTTCTCGGGGTGCAGGTCGGCCAGCAGGTCGGGGTCGGCGACCAGCGCGGCCACGTGCGGCCCGCACCACCGGTCCGCGGCGACGGCGAGGAAGTCGGCGCCGAGCGCGGTGACGTCGAGCAGGCCGTGCGGGGCGGCGTGCACACCGTCGACGAAGACCAGCGCGCCCACCTCGTGCGCCCGGCGGGCGATCGCCGGCACGTCCGGCCGGGTGCCCAGGGCGCTGCTGGCGGCGGTGACGGCCACGAGCCGGGTGCGCGGGGTGAGCAGCTCGTCGTACTGCCAGTCCGGCAGCTCGCCGGTCTCGATGTCCACCTCGGCCCACCGCACCAGCGCCCCCGACCGCTCGGCGAGCTGCACCCACGGGCGGATGTTGGCGTCGTGGTCGAGCCGGCTGACCACGACCTCGTCGCCCGGCCGCCAGGCCCGGGCCAGGGCGCGGGCCATCGTGTAGGTGAGCGAGGTGGTGTTCGCGCCGAGGACGACGCCGGTGGACACCCCACCCACGAGGTCGGCGACGGCGGCGCGGGCGCTGGCGACCAGGCCCTCCCCCCGGGCGGACGCCGGGAACACCCCGCCCCGGTCGGCCACCGGCACCCGCATCGCCTGGGCGACGGCCAGCACGACGCTCTCCGGCAGCAGCGCACCGGCCGGCCCGTCGGCGTGCACGAAGCCGTCGGAGAGACCGGGGAACAGGCCGCGGACGCGGGCGACGTCCAACCGCCCCTCCCCCGGTCCCATGGCCCTCGACCCTAGACGCTGGCCCTCGGCGCCCAGCGGGCCTCCGGGTGCCCGGCGGGCCCGCCCCGGAGCGGGGGAGGATGGAGGCATGACCGCATCGGGAAACGGCAGTGAACAGGCGCAGCAGGTGGTCGTCGTCGGCCCCGACGGCCGGCCGGTCGGCACGATGCCCCTGCCGCAGGCGCCCGGCGGCGACGGGGCGGACGGCGAGGGCACCATCGGCGACATGGTCGAGCAGCCGGCGAAGGTCATGCGGATCGGCACGATGATCAAGCAGCTGCTCGAGGAGGTCCGGGCCGCGCCGCTGGACGACGCCAGCCGCAACCGGTTGCGCGACATCCACGCCAAGTCGATCCGGGAGCTCGAGGAGGGCCTGGCACCGGAGCTCCGGGACGAGCTGGAGCGGATCACGCTCCCGTTCAGCGAGGGCGAGACGCCCTCGGACGCCGAGCTCCGGATCGCCCAGGCGCAGCTGGTGGGCTGGCTGGAGGGCGTCTTCCACGGCATCCAGACCGCGCTGTTCGCCCAGCAGATGGCCGCCCGGGCCCAGCTGGAGGAGATGCGCCGGCGCGCGCTGCCCGGCGGGCCGTCCAGCGCCGGGCCCCAGCAGCCCGACATCCGCCCAGGGGGAGGCCAGTACCTCTGACCGGGTGACGTCGTCCACCCGATCGGGTGACGGGGACGGTGCGGCCGGTTGGCCGGCCGTGTCCCCGATCACGGTCCGCGTCCGCGGCCGGACACGCCGGCCTGGACGAGACCGGAGCAACGGTGACCACAGAGCAGCACGCGGCGGGGGCGGCGACCCGGCAGGGCGGCACGACGAACGGCATGGGCGTCGGCGGGTTCGTGACGGGCCTGGTGGGGCTCGGGCTCTCCTGGGTGATCCCCCTCGCCGGGATCGTCCTGGGCGTGCTGGGCGTCGTCCTCGGCGGTGTCGGCGTCTCCCAGGGGCGCCGGCGGGGCGCGCCGACCGGTCTGGCGACCGCAGGCGTGGTGCTCGGGGCGCTGGCCATCGTGGCGGCGGTCGTCGTCGTCTGGGCGGTCACCGCGTCGCTCACCTGAGCCCGCCTCGACGAGGAATCGGATCCTCTGCCCGCGTCGGGGCAGCCGACACGCGGGCAGAGGATCCGATTCCTCAGGGGTGACGGGCCGTCACAGAGCCGACAGGAAGGCGGCGACCCCGTCGTCGTCGTTCGTGCCGGTCACGTCGGTCGCCGCGGCCAGCAGGTCGGGGTGGGCGTGCGCCATGGCCACCGCACGCCCGCCGGCCTCCCGCACCCAGTCGAAGGCGGCGATGTCGTTGGGCATGTCGCCGAACACGACGACGTCCTCGGGGCCGACACCGTGCTCGGCCGCCACCTTCGCCAGGCCGGTGGCCTTGGTGACGCCCAGCGCGGAGATCTCGGCCAGGGCGTCGCTGGAGGAGTTGGTGACCGTCGCGCGGCCGGCCACCACCGACTCCACCAGCGCGACGAACTCGTCCCGCGGCATCGACTCGTGGCGCGCCAGGAGCTTGGCCACCGGCACGGAGACCAGCTCGTCCAGCGGCGCGACGGCCACGCCGGGGGCGTCGACGTCCCACCGGGGCTGGTACACCGGCTCGTGACGGAACTCCAGCCCGTACTCGACGGCGAACCAGGTGTCGGGCTGCTGCCGCCGCAGCTCGGCGGTGACCTCGCGCAGCACCTCGGGCTCCAGCGGGTCCTCGTCGACGATCTCGAACTCGGCGAGGTCCAGCAGCACCGCACCGTTGCAGCACACCGCGGTGCCGTGCCGCAGCACCTCCCGGATGCGCACCATCCAGCGCGGCGGCCGGCCGGTGGCCAGCACGACCGGCACGCCGTCGGCGCGCCAGCGCTCCAGCTCCGCGACCGTCGCCTCGCTCACCGTGTCGTCCCAGCGCAGCAGCGTGCCGTCCATGTCGCTGGCGATGAGCTTCGGCCGCCAGTCAGACACCGGGCTGCCTCCCGTCGACCGGCCGCCCCTCGAACAGCAGGGCCTCCAGGTAGCGGGCGACGCCGTCGGCGTCGTGGCCGCTGGTGACCAGCGGCGTCGCCGCCCGGACGTCGGGGTGGGCGTTGGCCACCGCGACCGCCCGCCCGCCGGCTGACCGCACCGCCGCCAGCATCGGCAGGTCGTTGGGCATGTCGCCGAACACCAGGACGTCGCCGAAGCCCACGCCGTACCGCTCGAGGGCGATCGCCAGCCCGGTGGCCTTGGTGATGCCCGGCGGCAGCACCTCGATGAAGCCGAGCCCGGCGTGCGTCACCTCGGCGTCGGCGGGGTCGACCACCTGGCGGGCGCGGGCGAGCAGCTCGTCCTGCCCGAGGGTGGACGAGCGCAGGAACACCTTGAGCACCGCCCCGGCGGGCAGCACCTGGTGCCGCGGCAGCAGGTGCGCGGGCTCCGGGTAGGGCCAGTCGAAGCCGTGCTGCACCCGCAGCGGGGAGTGCGCCTCGGCCTGCTCGGCGGCGTCCTCCACCGCGACGATCAGCTCGCCGGCGACCGCCTCGATCCGCTCGATCACCGCCGTGGCCTGCGCGCGGGGGAGGCCGACGGTGCGCAGCACCTCGTCGCGCTCGAGGTCGACGACGAAGCCGCCCTGGGCGAGGACGGCGATGCCGCGGCCGTCGAGGGCACCGCGCACGCTGTCCAGCAGGCGCGGGCCGCGGCCGGTCACCCCGACGACCGGGATCCCGGCGTCCCAGCAGGCGGTCAGCGCCGCCCGGGTGCGCGGGCTGACCTCGCCGTCGGAGGTCAGCAGCGTGCCGTCGAGGTCGCTGGCCACCAGCTTGGGCCGCCAGGTGCCGACGTCCCCCAGGTCGACGACGTCGTCCGAGCCGGGGTGGCCCCCGAACGCCGGCAGCACGGCCGGCGGGTCCGCGCTCATGCGACGGGCACCGGCGCCGCCAGCGTCATGCCGGGGGTGAGGGTCTCGTGGCCGCCGAGCCAGGGGCGCAGCGCGGCCGGCACGTGCACCGAGCCGTCGGAGCGCTGGTGCACCTCGAGCAGGCAGGCGATGGTGCGGGCGATCGCGCACAGGGTGCCGTTGAGCGTGGCCGCGGTCTGGTTCTTCCCGTCCGCGTCGCGGTACCGGATGTTCAGCCGCCGGGCCTGGAAGGTGGTGCAGTCCGAGGTGCTGGTGAGCTCGCGGTAGGTGCCCTGGCTGGGGAACCACGCCTCGATGTCGTACTTGCGGGCCGCGCTCGTGCCCAGGTCGCCGGCGGCGATGTCGACCACCCGGTAGGGCAGCTCGAGGGCCTGCAGGAACTCCTCCTCCCAGGCCAGCAGCCGCCGGTGCTCCTCGGCCGCCTCCTCGGGCCGGCAGAAGCTGAACATCTCGACCTTGTCGAACCAGTGCACGCGGATGATCCCGCGGGTGTCCTTGCCGTAGGAGCCGGCCTCGCGGCGGAAGCAGGACGACCAGCCGGCGTAGCGCCGCGGCCCACCGGCCAGGTCGAGCACCTCGTTGGCGTGCATCCCGGCCAGCGCGACCTCCGAGGTGCCGACCAGGTAGAGGTCGTCGCGCTCGACGCGGTAGACCTCCTCGTCGTGCTCGCCGAGGAAGCCGGTGCCCTCCATCGCCTCGGGCCGCACCAGCGCGGGGGCGATGACCGGGGTGAACCCGGCGGCGACGGCGCGGCTGATCGCCAGCTGGGCGAGCGCGAACTCCAGCAGCGCGCCGGGGCCGGTCAGGAAGTAGAAGCGGGCGCCGGAGACCTTGGCCCCGCGCTCCATGTCGATCGCGCCGAGCGCCTCGCCGATCTCCAGGTGGTCGCGCACCGCGAAGTCGTAGGCGGGTACCTCGCCGACGGTGCGCATCGTCACCGCGTCGTCCTCACCGCCGGGCGGGACCTCGGGGTGCACGACGTTGGGGATCCGCAGGTGCGCCGCGCGCAGCCCGGCGTCGGCGGCGCGCAGCGCCTCCTCGGCCTCCCTGACCTGCGCGGCGAGGGCCTTGGCCCGCTCGAGGACGGCGGGCCGCTCCTCGGGCGTGGCCTTCTTCACCGCCTGCGAGGCGGCCTTCTGCTCCCCGCGGAGGTCGTCGGCCCGCTTGACCGCCTCCCGGCGGGCGACGTCGGCGGCGAGGAGGTCGTCGACCCGGGACTCGTCGGCCCCGCGGGCGCGCTGGCTGGCCGTGACGAGGTCGGGGTGCTCGCGCAGGAGTCGCAGGTCGATCACCCCCCGATGGTAGGTGGCGGCGCCGACCCGCCCCGCCGCGCGCGCAGGTGACTCCCCCCTCGTGGCGAGATCGCGCGACCTGGCCGCGGTGGGCCGGTGCGGGACAATGGGGTCATGCGTTTCCTGGGCGGCACCCGGCCGGCGACCGAGCTCACCTACGCCGACGTCTTCATGGTGCCCAACCACTCCACCGTCGGATCACGGCTCGAGGTCGACCTGACCACGCCGGACGGGGTGGGCACGACCATCCCCGTCGTCGTGGCCAACATGACGGCGATCTCCGGCCGGCGGATGGCCGAGACCGTCGCCCGCCGTGGCGGCCTGGCGGTGCTGCCGCAGGACATCCCGGTGGACGTCGTCGGCGAGGTCGTCGCGTGGCTGAAGCAGCGGCACCCCGTCTACGACACCCCGATCACGCTGACGCCGACGTCCACCGTGGCCGAGGCGCTCTCGCTCATGTACAAGCGGGCGCACGGGGTGGTGGTGGTCGTGGAGGCCGGCCGCCCGGTCGGCATCGTCACCGACGGCGCCTGCCAGGGGGTGGACCGGTTCAGCCAGCTGGCGCAGGTGATGACCGAGCCGCTCACCGTCCCCGCCGGCACCGACCTGCCCAAGATCTTCGACGTCCTGTCCGACGAGCGGGTCAACGCCGCCCCCGTGGTCGAGGGCGACCAGCTGGTCGGCGTCGTCACCCGCAAGGGCGCGCTGCGCTCGGCGCTCTACCAGCCGGCGCTGGACCCGAGCGGCCGGCTGCTCACCTCCGCGGCGGTCGGCATCAACGGCGACGTGGCCGGCAAGGCGGCGGCGCTGCTGGCCTCCGGCGTCGACGTGCTCGTGGTGGACACCGCCCACGGGCACCAGGACAAGGCCGTCGAGGCGGTGCGGGCGACGCGGTCGGTGGCCGGCTCGGCGACGGTGGTCGCCGGCAACGTGGTCACCGCCGAGGGCACCCGGGACCTGATCGAGGCCGGCGCGGACGTCGTCAAGGTCGGCGTCGGGCCGGGCGCGATGTGCACCACGCGGATGATGACCGGCGTCGGCCGGCCGCAGTTCTCCGCCGTCGAGGAGTGCGCCGCCGCCGCCCGCGAGCTGGGCCGGCACGTCTGGGCCGACGGCGGCGTCCGGCACCCGCGCGACGTCGCGCTGGCGCTGGCCGCGGGCGCGGCCACCGTGATGGTCGGCTCCTGGTTCGCCGGCACCTACGAGAGCGCCGGCGACGTCCACGACGACGGCTCCGGCCGGCAGTACAAGGAGTCCTTCGGCATGGCGTCGGCCCGGGCGGTCAAGGCCCGGACGGCGACGCAGAGCGGCTTCGAGCGGGCCCGCGCCGGGCTGTTCGAGGAGGGCATCTCGTCGTCGCGGATGTACCTCGACCCGGCCCGCCCCGGCGTCGAGGACCTGATCGACCAGATCGTCGCCGGGGTGCGCTCGTCGTGCACCTACGCCGGCGCCCGCACCGTCGACGAGCTGCACGAGCGGGCCGTCCTGGGGGTGCAGAGCGCGGCCGGCTACGAGGAGGGCCGGCCGCTGCCGACCAGCTGGTGAGGCCCCTCCCGCAGGAGGTCTTCGAGGCGCTGGTCTCCGATGCGCTCGACGCGGTGCCGGCCGAGCTCATGGCGCTGCTCGACAACGTCGTCGTCCTCGTCGAGGACCGCAACGAGGAGGACCCGGAGCTGCTGGGTCTCTACGAGGGCTACGCGCTGACCGAGCGCGGCTGGGAGTACGGCGGGGCGCTGCCCGACCGGATCATGATCTACCGCGAGGCGATCTGCGAGATGTGCTCGACCGCCGAGGAGGTCACCGAGGAGGTCACGATCACCGTCGTCCACGAGATCGCGCACCACTTCGGCATCGGCGAGGACCGCCTGCACGAGCTCGGCTGGGGCTGAACCCGGCGGTTTCCGCGGAAACCGCCGGGTTCGTGCCGGACTCTCCGCGCCGCAAGTCCGGGTCGGGGCGCCGCGTAACGTGAGCGGGCGTGGCGGAGGTGAAGGGCAGCGGGCTGCCGATCAAGATGCTCCACGACCGCATCCTGGTCGCGCTGCGCAGGGAGGACGGCGAGCGGCGGTCCATCGGCGGCATCCTGATCCCGGCGACCGCCCAGGTGGCCAAGCGGCTGGTGTGGGGCGAGGCGCGGGGCGTCGGCGCGAGCGTCCGCCAGGTGAAGGTCGGCGACCAGGTCCTGTTCTCCCCCGAGGACCAGCACGAGGTCGAGGTGCACGGCGAGGAGCTGATCATCCTGCGCGAGCGGGACGTGCACGCCGTCGCGGCCGAGCGGATCGAGGAGTCCACCGGCCTGTACCTCTGACACCGGTCAGTCCCCGGCGCGGGCGTGGCGGGTGATCACCTCGGTCATGTCCTCGAGGAACCGGCGGACGACGGCCAGCTCGTCGGCCGAGTAGGCGTCCATCGCGGCGACCAGGTCGCGGTTGAGCCCGCCGAAGAACTCCGCGCCCGCGGCCATCGCCGTGTCCGACATCTCCAGCACCACCCGGCGGCGGTCGTCGGAGCTGCGCACCCGCCGCACGTGGCCGACCCGCTCCAGCCGGTCGAGCAGCGCGGTCACCGACGCCGAGCTGAGCTCCACCGCCTGGCCGAGGGCGCCCGCGGTCAGGGCCTGCCCCCGGCGGGCCGCGTCCATGATCGTGACCAGGGCCCGGACGTCGGTCCGGCCGAGCCCGTGGATCCCGGCGAAGCGCTGGCCGACGGCGTCGAGCTCCACGGTCAGCCGGCGCAGCAGGAGGGCGATCGACTGACGCGCCGAGCCGGTGTCGTCGCCCATGCCGCCTCCCCGTTTGTCCGACCCGCACCACTCGCCTAATCTCTCGATCGTCGAGATTATCGCCGATCGAGAGACGATGTCATGTCCCGGCTGCGCTGGCTCCTCCCCGCCCTCGTCCTGCTCGTCTGGCTCGGCGGCGCGGGTCCGCTGTCCGTCCTCGGCGGGCAGCTGACCTCGCTGCAGGAGAACGACACCGCCGCCTTCCTGCCCGACAGCGCGGAGTCCACCCGCGTGGCGGAGCTCCAGCGGGAGTTCGCGCCGACCCAGGCGATCCCGGCCATCCTGCTGTGGGAGAGCGCCGGCGGCCCGCTGGACCCGGCCGCGCTGGCGACGGTCGCCGAACGGGTCGAGGCGGCGACCGGCGTGGCCGAGGACGCCGACGCCCTGGCCGGGCAGCCCTCACCACCCATCCCGTCGGAGGACGGGGAGGCGGTGCAGGTCGTCCTGCCGCTCACCCCGGACCTCGGCGACGAGCTCGTGACCGTCGTCGGCGACCTGCGCGAGGTCATCGCCGTCGACGGCACCGACTCCTTCGTCACCGGCCCGGGCGGCATCTTCGCCGACTTCGCCAACGGGTTCGCCGGGATCGACGGGCTGCTGCTGGCGGCCGCGTTCGGCGTCGTCCTGCTCATCCTGCTCGTCGTCTACCGCAGCCCCCTGCTGCCGTTCCTCGTCATCGGGACGGCGGGGCTGGCGCTGACCGCGGCCAACGCGGTCGCCTACCTGCTGGCCGACGCCGGCGCCATCACCGTCAACGGCCAGAGCCAGGGCATCGCGGCGATCCTGGTGGTCGGCGCGGCCACCGACTACGGCCTGCTGCTGGTCGCCCGCTTCCGCGAGGAGCTGCGGCACGAGCGGTCGAAGTACACCGCCATGCGCACCGCGCTGCGCCGATCGTGGGAGCCGATCGTGGCTTCCGGGGCCACCGTCGTCCTCGGGGTGCTGTGCCTGCTCTTCTCCGACCTCGCGTCCAACCGCGGCCTCGGGCCGATCTCGGCGGTGAGCGTCACCCTGGCGGTCGTCGCCGCGCTGACCTTCCTGCCCGCGGCGCTGGTGCTGCTCGGCCGGGCCGCCTTCTGGCCGTTCCGCCCGCAGTTCGGCGTGGACGCGCCGGAGGGCCGCGGCTGGCAGCGGGTGGCAGCCCTGGTCGGCCGGCGGCCGCGCCGGGTGCTCGCGATCAGCACGCTGGCGCTGGTCGCGGCGGCGGTGTTCGCCCCGACCTACGACGCCTCGGGCATCACCTTCTCCGACGCCATCCGGGGCGAGTCGAACGGCGTCGACGGCCAGGAGGCGCTGGCCCGCCACTTCGACGCCGGCTCCGGCAGCCCCACCGTGATCGTCACGCCCGAGGTGAGCTGGCCGCAGGTCGCCGAGGCGGCCGCGGCCACCGACGGCGTGGCCGCCGTCGTGCCGTTCACCGGGGCCGGCGGGCCGCCCCAGACGGGCGCGCCGCCCGTGGTCGTGGACGGGCTGGTCCGGCTCGACGCCACCCTCGCCGTCGCGGCCGACAGCGTCGAGGCGATCGACGTCGTCCAGGAGCTGCGCACGACCCTCGACGCGGCCGACACCGCGGCGCTGGTCGGCGGCGACACGGCCAGCAACCTCGACGCCCGGGAGACCGCGGCCCGGGACCTGCGGGTCATCGTGCCGAGCGTGCTCGCCGTCATCACCGTCGTCCTGGCGCTGCTGCTGCGGGCGCTGGTCGCCCCGCTGCTGCTCATGGCGACGGTGGTCCTCAGCGTGGCGGCGACCGTGGGCGTGGCCGCGCTGCTGTTCGACAGCGTGTTCGGCTTCCCCGGCAGCGACCCCGGCATCCTGCTCATCGGGTTCGTGTTCCTCGTCGCCCTGGGGATCGACTACAACATCTTCCTCATGACCCGGGCCCGGGAGGAGTCGCTCCGGCACGGCACCCGGGACGGCGTGCTGCGGGCCCTCGCGGTCACCGGCGGGGTCATCACCAGCGCCGGGATGGTGCTCGCCGCGACGTTCGGCGCGCTGTCGGTGCTGCCGCTGCTGTTCCTGACCCAGCTGGCGTTCCTGGTCGGCTTCGGCGTCCTGCTCGACACCTTCGTCGTCCGGTCGCTGGTGGTCCCCTCCGCGGTGCACGTGCTGGGCGACCGCACCTGGTGGCCGAGCCGGCTCGCGAGGGCCCCCAGCCGAGTTGATCATCGTGAGGTGGCGGCCGGACACGCCGGCGAGGGCAGCCACCCGACGATGGTCACCTAGCGGCAGGCTGGACGAGTGGAGTCGCTGCGCATCGCGGTCCTGGGTCCCGGCGGGGTCGGCGGCCTGCTCGGCACGCTGCTGGTCCGGCAGGGGCACGCGGTCACCTGCGTGGCCCGGCCGGAGACCGCCGCCACCATCGAGCGGCACGGACTTCGGCTGGTCAGCGACCGGTACGGCGAGCTGACCGCGCCGGCGCACGGGGCCGAGCGGCTGACCGAGCCGGTCGACGTCTGCCTGGTCACGCCCAAGGCGACCCAGCTGGCGGCCGCGCTGGACCGCCTGCCCCCGGACGTGGTGGGGACGGCGCTGCTCGTGCCCCTGCTCAACGGGCTGGAGCACATGGCCCTGCTGCGCGAGCGCTACCCCGCCGGCCGCGTCGTCGCCGGCGCGATCCGCGTGGTGGCCAGCCGGACGGCGCCGGGCGTGGTGCGGCACGAGGGGTCGCTCGCCGCCGTCCAGCTCACCCCGGGCGCGGAGGTGCTGGCCGACGCGCTCACCGGGGCCGGGCTCGACGTCACCGTCCGCCCCGACGAGGCCGGCCTGCTGTGGGACAAGCTGTCCTTCCTCGCCCCGGTCGCGCTGCTCACCACCGCCCTCGGCGCGCCGCTGGGCGCCGTCCGGGAGCAGCGCGGCGACGACCTCCGGGCCCTGGTCGAGGAGGTCGCGTCGGTGGCACGGGCCGACGGCGCCGAGGCGGACGCCGCCGCCACCCTGGCGTTCATGGCGACGGTGCCCGCCGGCATGACCTCGTCGATGCAGCGCGACGCGGCCGCGGGCACCGAGACCGAGCTGGAGGCGATCGGCGGCGCGGTGCTGCGGGCCGCCGAACGGCACGGCCTCGACGTCCCGGTGACCCGGCGGATCGTGACGGAGCTGCGCTCCCGGCTGTCGCCACCTCCCCGTTGATCATGGGCTCGTTGCCGGGAACTCGCGCGGACCCGCCGCGCGCAGCCGCCACGTCCCCATGATCAACGGCGGCGGGGGCACCTGACCGCCTGACACTCAGGCGCGGCCCTCGCGCACCCGTCGCAGCCAGTCGCCGGCCTCGGCGAACGCGGGGTCGGTCGCCGTCGCGGGCACCGGCTTGCTCTCCCGGCCGTCGGCCCGCGGATAGGAGCCGAGGAAGCGGACGTCGTCGCAGACCCGGTGCAGCGCGGCCAGCGCCTCGCCCACCCGGGCGTCGGCGGCGTGGCCCTCGCAGTCCAGGGCGAAGGAGTAGACGCCGAGCCGCTCGCGGGTCGGCCGGGACTCGATGCGGGTCAGGCTGATCCCGCGGACGGCGAACTCCTGCAGCAGTTCCAGGAGCGCGCCGGTCCGGTCGCTGACCACCGCGACCAGCGAGGTCTTGTCGTCACCGGTCGGCTCGGGCAGCGGCCCGGGCGGGCTGACCAGGACGAACCGGGTCTCCGCGCCCGGGTGGTCGGCGATGTCCTCGACGAGCGCCGCCAGTCCGTACCGTTCGGCGGCGATCGGGGCGCAGACCGCGGCGTCGAGACCGCCCTCGGCCACCTGCCGGGCGGCCTCCGCGGTGGACGTCGCCGGGAGCGGGGGGACGCCGGGCAGCAGCCCGGCCAGCCGGCGGGCGGTCTGGGCGAGGGCGTGCGGGTGGCTCCCGACCGACCGGACGTCGGGCAGCGCGGTGCCCGGCCGGACGGCGAGCACGAACGCCACCGGCATGAAGACCTCGCGACGGATGAGCAGCGGGTCACCGTCGGCCAGCCCGTCCATGGTCGCGGGCACGGAGCCCTCGACCGAGTTCTCCAGGGGCACGAGGGCGGCGTCGGCGTCCCCGGAGCGGACGGCGGCCAGCGCGGCGGCGACGCTCGGCGCCGGCTGCCGGGAGTCCCCCGAGGGGGCGACGAGCCGGTTCAGGGCCGCTTCGGCGAAGGTACCCTCGGGCCCGAGATAGGCGAACCGCGTCGGGGGCTTCGCAGGCATTCGACGAGGGTATGCGGTCGGGTCGGAGCGGGACGCTCCCCCCGGGGAGCTGCCCATCCCGGGCCGGACGGGCCGGGACCACCGCCGTTGGAGGGATGCGTGACCCCGGGCCCGGACCGCACCCGCGACGACGACCTCGACGAGGCGCTCTGGCGGCTCCTGGCGGCCAGCGACCGGGACGACCCGACGGCCTTCACCACCGAGCACGACCGGGCCGAGGCCGCACTCGCCGCCTCTCCCGATCCGCACTGGACCGCCTGGCGGCACGCGCTGGCCGCCCGCCGCGGGCTGGTCGACGGCGACCGGGAGGCCACCGCGGAGGCGGTGGCCGGCGCGCGGGAGGCCCTCGGCCGCTGCCGGCCCGGCCCGCGGACCGCGCTGACCCTGGCCTACCTCGCCCACGTCGAGGTCACCGCCGACCACTTCGACGCCGCGATGCTGCTGGCCATCGACGCCAGCCTGCTCACCGAGCTGCCCACCGCGGACGGGCCGTCGCGGGAGCTGCACCAGGCCCACCTCTGGCTGTCGCTGACCCTCGCCGCGCTCGACCTCGAGGAACTGGCGGTCGCGCAGGCGCTGCAGGGGAACCGGGTCGCGGCCCGGCTGCCCGGCCTGGCGGAGCAGTGGCGGCTGCTCCAGCTGTGCGCCCAGCAGCACGCCGAGCTGGCCCAGACGCTGGCCCGACGCGGATCGGCCGAGCGCGCCCACGAGCTGGCCGCGGCCGCGATCGAGTCCGCCGAGGCCGCCCGGGAGCTGGGCTGGGAGCCCGAGCCGAGCGAGCAGGACCTGCTCGACGTCGTCCAGGCCTGGGCGATGTCCTGCCACGGCGACCTGGACGACGCCCTCGGGCCGATGCGCCGGGCGCACCGGCGGATCCACCGCGACGGCGGCATGTGGCTGCGCGGGTACGCCGACCTGGTGCTGGCCCGGCTGCTCACCCGGCTGGCGCAGGTGGAGGCCGGCGGCGGGCACGACCAGGAGGCCACCGACCTCATGGTGGACGCCGCGGGGGCCTTCGCCGCCACCGGCGACCGGCGGCGCTACCGGCAGTGCCTGCTGGAGCTCGGCCAGAGCACCGCGGCGATGGGGCGCCCCGCCGAGGCCCTGCACTGGCTGGAGGCCTACCGCACCGACACCGGGCGGGCGCACGCCCGCGGCCGGGAGCTGTGGGCGGAGATGTTCATCCGGCGCAGCCGGCTGCGGGAGGCGGAGCGGCAGGCCGCCGTCCTCCGCCGGCACGCGATGGAGGACTCCCTCACCGGCCTGGGCAACCGGCGCAGCGCCGAGCGGCGGCTGGGCAGCATGCGGCTGGGCGAGGAGCCGGTGTCGCTGGCCGTCGTCGACATCGACCGGTTCAAGGAGGTCAACGACGACACGTCGCACTCGCACGGCGACGAGGTGCTGCGCCGGGTCGCCGGCCTGCTGATCGAGCACAGCCGGACCGGCGACGAGGTGTACCGGTGGGCCGGGGACGAGTTCCTCGTCGTCCTCCCGACGGCCACCGAGCAGCAGGCGCTGGCCGCCATGGAGCGGCTGCGCGCCGCCGTGGCCGACGCCGACTGGGGCGACCTGCACCTGCCCGAGTCGGTCACCGTGAGCATCGGGGTGGCCACCGCACCGGCGACCGCCGAGCCGGACGGCTGGCGCTCGCTGTTCGACACCGCCGACCTGTACCTGTTCTCCGCCAAGCGGGGCGGCCGCAACCGGGTCCGCGCGCCCGGCGGCGAGGGCGCGAGCGAGTCGTCCGCGAACGGAGCGGCGCCGTGATGCGGCCGGCCGGATGGGACGGCTGTGACGAAACGGACGACCCCGATCACACCCTGCGGCGCGCCTCCGGTCCGGTGCTCGACACCGACCAGGACGCCGTGCACAGTGCGCTCGTGCCACCCGGAGCCCTGCACCAACGGGTGACCTCTGCTCTGGCCAACTGGCAGCTCGACGACGCCGAGGAACTGCTCGCCGACGTCGAGAACGACCCCTCGCCCTA
Source organism: Geodermatophilus sp. CPCC 205506 (assembly GCF_051383635.1). NCBI lineage: Bacteria > Bacillati > Actinomycetota > Actinomycetes > Geodermatophilales > Geodermatophilaceae > Geodermatophilus > Geodermatophilus sp. CPCC 205506. The sequence continues at coordinate 79,339 of NZ_JALPKP010000007.1, forward strand.
CGCTCGGCCCGCCGGCACCGGCGAGGACGCTCCCGCGGGCCTCGGCCGGGCCTGGGCCGACACGCTGCGCGCCGAGCTGCTGGTGCGCCGGCTGCGCAAGGCCGGCTTCACCCTGGTCGGCGACCCGGTGGAACCCCCGCACGGCACCGGCTCCCCGCCGGCCCTCGACCTGCACGCCGGGGTCGCCGGGCTCCTCGACGGCTCGGTACCCGGAGCCGAGGACGGCGACCCGCGCTCGGAGTCTGCCTCGCGAGCGGCGCTGGCGATCGCGCTGGTGCGCTCGGCCAAGGCCGCCTTCGACGCCACCGACGACGACCTGCAGCGCGCCGCGGGCCTGGCCCGCCACGCCCGCATCGAGCTGCTCTCCCGCCGCATCGACGCCGCGATGGACGAGGCGGTCGAGGCGGCCAGCCTGCTCGACCCGGGGCTGCCGCCGTCGACGCTGCTGGTCGACACCCTCGGCACGCTCGCCGGCGTGCTCGCCGACCTCGAGCTCATGCCGCTGGCGCTGGACTACCAGCGCCGCGCCCACGAGACCGCCGTGGCCGCCGCCGCGACCCCCGGTGCCCTGACCGACGAGGACGAGGCCCCCGACCTGATCGTCGCCGGCACGGCGACCCACCTCGGTGAGCTGTGCGCCGAGCTGGGTGAGGGGCTGCTCGACGACGGCGTCCCGGAGTCGGCGCTGCCGCACTTCGCCGAGGCCCGCCAGCTGGCCGAGCACGCGCTGGCCCTGCTCTCCCCGGAGGCCCCCACGGCCGTCGTGGCCGCCCAGGTGGTGCACGGGTGGGCGCTCGTGGGGCTGGGCCAGCACACCGCGGCCGCCGGGCCGCTGCGCGCCGCCGTCCGGGTCACCTCGGAGTCCGGCGACGGGATGCTGCTCGCCGCCGCGCTGCTGGCCCTCGGCCGCGCGCTGCGCCGCCAGGGCGACGGCCGTGGCGCCGACGAGCAGCTGGCCACCGCCCTGGCGGTCGCCACCGAGCACGGCCTGCCCCGGTTGCGCCGCGCCGCGCTGCGCGAGCTGTGCACCCTGCACTCGGAGCTGGACGACGCCGGCCGGGCGCTCCCCTACCTGCAGGCCTACCTCGCCGACGAGCTCGACCGCGTCGACGAGCGGCGCACCCGCTGGGTGGAGCTGTTCGGCCGGCGCAAGAGCCTGCTGGAGACCGAGCGCGCCGCCGGCCAGCTGCGCCGGCAGGCCTACGAGGACCCGCTCACCCACCTGCCCAACCGGCGCTACGCGGAGGCGCGGCTGGACGGGCTGCTCTCCTCCGGCGCGGCGCCCGCGCTGGCGGTGGTCGACGTCGACCGCTTCAAGGAGGTCAACGACACCGCCGGCCACCCCACCGGGGACGCCGTCCTGCGCACGGTCGCCGAGCTGCTCATCGCCGGGGTCCGCGACACCGACGAGGTGTGCCGCTGGGCCGGCGACGAGTTCGTCATCCTGCTGCCCGACACCACCGCCGAGCAGGCCGAGCGGGCGCTGGAGCGCACCCGGCGCGCGGTCGCCGAGCACGACTGGGCCGGGCTCGGGGTCGACCTGCCCGTGACGATCAGCGTGGGCATCGCCTCGGCCACCCGGGGCGACGACCGGCGCACCCTGTTCGCCGCCGCGGACGGGGTGCTCTACGACGCCAAGCGCAGCGGCCGCAACCGCGTCGTCCGGCTGTCGGCGGTCACCCAGACCCGCGCCGGGAGCAGCCCGCTGGACGCGCTGTTCGGCCCGCCGAAGCGGCCTGCGACGGCTGTGACGGACGGGTCCGGTGGGGACGACACGGGTGCCGTCGCGTCCCGGGACGGCGCCGTCGTCGCCCCTAGGGTCGTTGCCGTGCAGCCTTCCCCGCTGGACGACCCGGCCGGCGACCCCGGCGGTTTCGCTCCCCTCCTCGTCGAGCCCGCCGACCCGCCGCTCGGGCTGGGCAGCCCGGCCGAGCCCGCCCTCGGTCCGGTGCCGGCCGCCGCCGTCGCGGCCTCGGTCCCGGCCTCGGTCCCGGCCGAGCCGGCCGCGCCCGCCGCGGTGCGCCCGCCGGCCCCGGCCGAGCCCGACGTCATCTGGGCCACCGGCCGCAGCACCGAGCAGGTGCTGACGCTGGTCCGCGCGGCGCGCCGGGAGTTCCCCGACCGGCCCGCCGTGGTGGTGCGCGCCACCGCCGAGACCCTCGTCGCACTGGCCAGCGAGCACGACGCCTACACGACCGTGGACGCCGCGGCGATGTCGGCGGCCGTCGGCCCGCTGCCCGATCCGGCCGGCCGGATCGGCGTGCTCTGCGGCGCCGGCGGCGACCTGCCGGTGGCCGCCGAGGCCGCGTTCGCCGCGCGGGTCACCGGCACCGAGGTGGTACGGGTCGACGACGTCGGTGGCAGCCGGATCCGCCCGCTGCTGACCGACCGCTCTCTGCTGGACGACGTCGACTGCCTGGTCGTCGTCGCCGGGCTGGACGCCTCGCTGGCCGGGCTGGTCGGCGCGATGACCGACGTCCCGATCGTCGCCGTCCCCACCTCGACCGGGCAGCCCGGCTCGTTCGGCGGCTTCAGCGCGCTGCTGACGATGCTCAACTCGGCGTCGCCGGGGGTCGTGGTCAGCAACATCGACAACGGCCACGCCGCCGGGGTGTTCGCCGCCCGCATCGCCCGGAGAACCCGCCGCTGAGCCCCGTCCCCGGTTGATCGTCGCCGCGTGCGTGGGCGCTACGGCGGGTCGGGCAGCCAGCGGCCGATGATCAACCCGGGCGGGACGCGGGGCATGATCCCCGGGTGACCACGATCGGCTGGCTGGACCTGGCGGCGGGGGCCAGCGGGGACCTGCTGCTCGGCGCGCTGGTGGACGCCGGGGTGCCGCTGGAGGTGCCCGCGGCCGCCGTGGCCGCCCTGCCGGTCGAGCCCGTCGAGCTGACGACCGAGCAGGTCAGCCGGCACGGCCTGGGCGCCACCCGCGTGCACGTGCACGCGCCCCCGTCGACCGAGCACCGCACCTGGGCCGACGTGCGCACCCTGCTCGCCGGTGCGGACCTGGCGCCGGCGGTGCGGGACGGCGCGCTCGCCGTCTTCGAGCGGCTGGCCCGCGCCGAGGGCCGGGTGCACCGCGTTCCGCCGGAGGAGGTGCACTTCCACGAGGTCGGTGCGCTGGACGCGCTCGCCGACGTGGTCGGGGTGGTGGCCGCGTTCGAGCACCTCGGCCTGGACCGGCTCGCCGCCTCCCCGGTCGCGCTGGGCAGCGGCTCGGCGCGCAGCGCGCACGGCGTGGTGCCCGTCCCCGCGCCCGCGGTGCTCGAACTGCTCGCCGGGGTGCCGGTGCACGCCGGCCCGGTGCCGGCGGAGGCGTGCACGCCCACCGGCGCAGCGCTGCTGGCCGCCCGCGTCGACGAGTGGACGACGCTCCCGCCGATGCGGGTGAGCCGGGTCGGCGTCGGCGCCGGCGCGCGGGACCCGGAGCAGCTGCCCAACGTCGTCCGCCTGGTGCTGGGCGAGCCGGCCCAGCCCGCGCCCGCGTCGCAGGTCGTGCTGGAGGCCAACGTCGACGACCTCGACCCGCGGCTGTGGCCCGGCGTCATCGAGGCGCTGCTGGCCGCCGGCGCCGCGGACGCCTGGCTGACCCCGATCCTCATGAAGAAGGGCCGCCCCGCGCACACGGTGTCGGCGCTGTGCCCGCCGGGCACCGCGGCCGCGGTGCAGGCGGCGGTGTTCGCGACGACGTCGACGATCGGGCTGCGCGTGACGCCGGTGGGCAAGGTGGCGCTGGAGCGGACCAGCGCGGTGGTGGCGGTGCTCGACGGCACGGTCGGGGTGAAGCTCGCGGTCGCCGACGGGCGGCTGGTCAACGTGAGCGTGGAGTACGAGGACGTGGCCGCCCTCGCCCGCGACCGGGGGCTGCCGGTCAAGGAGGTGCTGCGGGCGGCCACCGCCGCCGCGGAGGCGGCCTACCCGTCGGTCTGAGCCGGCAGGCGGCTGCGCAGGCCCGCCGCCACCACCGGGACGACGGCCAGGACGACGACCGCGATCCCGCTCAGCCCGCCGACCGCCCACGCGGCGAACACCGGCAGCGACGCCAGCTCCACGCCCAGCCCCGCGACCGAGGTCACCGTCGCCCGGTGCGGTCCGGTGATCCGGTGCTGCAGCCGGGCCTCGCCGACCACGAGCACCGCGATGTAGAGGCCGTAGGCGACGCTCAGCGCGAGCAGCGCCGCCGGCCGGGCCCAGACCGCCGCCACGAACAGGAGCAGCCCGGCGACCACCAGCAGCGCGGGGAGCGCGCGATCGGGCAGCCGCTCGGCCCGGCCGGCCAGCGCCCCGCCGAGCGCCCCGGCCAGCGCGGTGGCCAGCACCGCGAACGGGACGGCGGCCGTGGGGACGCCCCAGTCGGCGGCGAGCACCGGGAAGTACTCCTCGACCGCGTCCAGACCGCCGAGCAGCGCGACGGCGAGCACGGTCAGCCGCAGGCCCGGACGGCGCAGCGCCTCGGTGACCCCCTGCCGCAGCGGGACGTCGTCCTCGCCGTCGTCCGCCGCGACGTGCCGGGCCTCCGGGAACCGCAGGGCGAGCGCGGCGGCGGCCAGGCACACGCCCACGCTGGCCCAGCCGACCGCCGCGTACCCGCCGACGGCGAACAGCGCGCTGGCCGCGATCGCGGTCGGCAGCTGGACCAGCAGCTCGGCGGCGGTCATCCAGCCGTTGACGCGGGCGTAGGTCGCCTCCGCGCCCACCGCGGCCAGGCCGTCGTACACCAGCGCCTCGGCCGCGCCCGAGACGAGGGAGGAGGCCACGCCCCAGACGACGAAGCCGACGGCGAAGCTCCACACCGCGGGGGCCGCCGTCCACACGACGAAGCCCGCCGCCTGCAGCGCGCCACCGAGCACCACGACGCCGCGCCGGGACCAGCGGTCGGCCAGGATGCCGGCGGGCACCTCGGTGAGCAGGCCGGTCACCGACCACACCGCGAACAGCAGCGAGATCTGGGCGCCGGACAGGCCGGTGTCGAGGAAGAGCAGCGCGTAGAGCGGGTAGTAGGGCACCAGCTCCGACAGCGCGGCCCAGCCGACCGCCAGCCGGGTCAGGGACCGGGCCGCGGGCGGCGAGCTGTTCGGGGACGGGCGTCAACGGAACGGCATGGCCGGACGGTAGCGAGCGCGCCCTCCCGGCGCACCCGGATTCCGCCCGGCTACCGTGGGAGCCGAGAACTGCGCACCCGCCCGGCGGTGCCGAGCGGAAGAGAGTGCCCGTGCTGTCCCTGACGGTCGTCGCGACCGCGTTCGCCCTCGTGCTGCCGGTCGAGCTGCCCGACAAGACCCTCTTCGCCAGCCTGGTCCTCGCCACCCGGTTCGCCCCGCTGCCGGTCTTCGTCGGCGTCGGGACGGCGTTCGGCCTGCAGGTGGCGATCGCGGTCACCGCCGGCAGCCTGCTCTCGCTGCTGCCGGAGGCGCTGGTCAGCGGCGTCGTGGCCGTGCTCTTCCTCGTGGGTGCGGTGCTGCTGTGGCGCAGCGCGTCCAGCGGCCCCGAGGACGCCGGGGAGGCCGCCGCGGCCCGCGAGCAGACCTCGTTCCTGCGGGCGGCCGCGATCAGCTTCGGCGTCCTCTTCGCCGCCGAGTGGGGGGACCTCTCGCAGCTGGCCACCGCCGGCCTGGCCGCCCGGCTCGACGACCCGTTCTCGGTCTTCGCCGGCGCCTGGGCGGCCCTGCTGACCGTGTCGGCGCTCGCGGTCTTCCTCGGCGCGACGCTGGCCGACCGGCTGCCGGTGGCGCTGATCAGGCGGCTGGCCGCGCTCCTGTTCCTCGTGTTCGCCGTCGTGGCGGTCGTCGAGACCGTGCGTACGCTGAGCGGCTGACCCCTCCGGGGGACACCGGGGACCGCTGCCTCAACCGGTGACCCGGGGACGTCGTTGCGGTGCCGGACGGCCAGTTCGGCCGGCGAGTCAGGAGGACGCGGGAACCGTGGCACGCGGGGAGCTCGACGAGCGCCGGACCGCGCTGTTGCACGAGTTCGACGTCCTCGGCGTGCGCAGCGACCCCGAGATCGACGGCGTCGTCCGGGTCGCCGCCGCGCTCACCGGGATGCCGTACGCCGCCGTCGACCTGCTGGGCGACGAGGTCCACCCGCTGTCCCCGCACGGGGTCGTCGACCCCCTGTCGCCCCCCGAGGCCCCGCTCAGCGCGATCGTCGCCGCGTGGGACCCGGGCGTGCACGCCATCGCCGACCTGTCCCGCGATCCGCGCTTCGCCGCCAACCCGTGGGTCGACGGCCGCCTGGGCCGGCTGCGCGCCTACGCCGGCGCCCACCTGGTGGTCGACGGCACCACGGTCGGGACGCTGTCGGTGCTCGACGACCGGCCGCACGAGCTGGACCAGGACACCTGCGACCGGCTGGCCGACCTGGCCGGGGTCGTCGTCGGCGTCTTCGAGCGGCGGCGGGCGCACCTCCAGCTGGCCGACACGGCCGCCGCCGAGGTCGTGGCCCGGCGCGAGGCCGAGGCGGCGCACGCCGAACTGGCCCGCTCCGAGGCCTTCACCCGCGCCCTGCTCGAGGCCCTGCCGGTCGGGGTGGTCGCCGCCGACGCACACGGCCGGGTCAGCCTGTTCAACGGGGTGAGCCGGGACTGGCACGGGGTGGACGCCCGGCCGGAGGTCGAGCCGGGCGACCTGGCGTCGGTCTTCTCCCTGACCGACCCGGACGGCCGGACGCTCGAGCCGCACGAGGTGCCGCTCACCCGCGCCTACCGCGAGGGCCGGATCACCGACGTCGAGATCCGGATCTCCCCGGCGGGTGGTCCCAGCCGGCTGGTCCGCAGCTCCGGGTGCCAGGTGCGCGGTGCGGACGGCGAGCTGCTCGGCGCGGTCGTCGCCCTGGCCGACGTCACCGCCCAGCGCGAGCTCGAGGAACGGCTGCGCGCCGCCGCTCTGCACGACCCCCTCACCGGGCTGCCCAACCGCAGCCTGCTGATCGACCGGCTCGAGCAGTTCCTGCGGGCCGGCCGGCGCACCCGGGACTCCCTCGCCGTCCTGTTCTGCGACCTCGACGGCTTCAAGCCGGTCAACGACGCCGCCGGGCACGCCGTCGGCGACGAGGTGCTCGTGCAGGCCGTCCGGCGGCTGCAGGCCGCGGTGCGCCCCGGGGACACCGTCGCGCGGATCGGCGGCGACGAGTTCGTGGTGCTCTGCCCGGGGGTCGCGGCCGAGCCGGACGCCCAGGCCGTCGCCGACCGGGTGACCGAGGCGTTCGGCTCACCGCTCGTCGACGGGAGCGGCACCCCGCACCGGGTCGGCGTCAGCGTCGGCGTCGCGCTCTGCTCTCCCGACGACACCCCGGACACCGTCCTGGCCGCGGCCGACGCCGCGATGTACCGGGTCAAGGGCCGCCGGCGGCTGGCCCGGCGCGCTCACCTGGCGGCGGCGGGTCCAGCAGCGCCAGCCGGCTGACCAGCACGCGCACCTGGCCGTCGAGGTCGGGCGACGCCGCCCCCGTGGCCCGCAGCGTCACCACCCCGTGCAGCGCCGTCCAGACGAGGACGGCGTCCCCGTGGGCGTCCCGGCCGGCCGAGCGCCCGGCCTCCTGGCAGGCGGCGACGGCGGCGACGAGGACGTCGAAGGCCCCCTGCCCGCCGGGGACCTGCCGCCGCTGGAACATCGCGCGGTACCGCGCGGGGGCGGCCAGGCCGGCCCGCACGTAGGCGCGGCACCCGGCCACCAGCCGCTCGACCGGGTCGTCGACGCCGGCGACCGCCTCGGCGATCGCACCCCGCAGGGCCAGGAAGCCCTCCTCGAGGACGGCGTCGAGCAGCGCCGCCAGGTCGGCGAAGTGGCCGTACACGGCGGGGGCGGTGACCCCCGCCTCGCGCGCGACCGCCCGGAGCGTGACCGACTCGACCGAGCCGGTCCGCTCCAGCAGATCGGCGGCGGCGGCGACCAGGTCGGTGTGGAGACGTCCGGCGGTCCGAGGGGGCACGACCACACTTTACATGCGTTTAGGTCTCGGTCTATCGTGGCTTTACAGTCGTTTAGTCCCCTCGGAGGTCACCGTGCCCGTCATCCCCGACCTGCCCTGGACCGCTCCCCGGACCGGTCCCGGCCCGGGCGTCGTCGTCGTCACTCGCCTGCAGCTGCGCCGGCTGCGGGACGTGCCCGCCTTCCTCCGCGCCTCGCTGGCCATCCGCCGGCAGGTCGGGGACTCGCCCGGCGCGCGGTCGCTGGTGCTGCGCGCGCAGCCGCTGGCCCGCACCTTCACGACGGTCTCGTGGTGGGACGACGCGGCCGCCGTCGCCGCCTTCGCCCGCGCCGAGCCGCACCGCGGCGCGATGCGGCGCTGGCACCCGCAGCTCGAGGACTTCGCCAACACGACGCACGCGGGCACCGAGGGCGTCGTCCCGACGGTGGACCGGCCGACCGGCCAGGCGGTGTGACCGGCCTCAGCGCAGCGTCGGGATCCAGTCGGCCAGCGCCCGGCCCATCTCGTGCGGCGAGTCCTCGGGCACGAAGTGCGCCCCGGGCACGGTCACCTCGGTGAGCGCCGCCCACTTGCGCACGAACGCCCGCTGCCGGCCGACGAGGAGGAACCCCGGGTCGGCGTTCAGGAACAGCTTCGGGACGTCGCTGGTGCGCAGCCACTGCCCGTAGCGGGACACCACGTCCCGGACCCGTGGCGGCACGTTCTCCAGGGGGATCTGCCGCGGCCACTCCAGGGTCGGCCAGCGGTCCTCGGGAGCGGCGAACGGCTGCCGGTACCGGTCGAGCGCCTCCGGGCTCAGCCCGCGGGCGACCGAGGCGGGGAGCAGTCGCTCGACGAAGACGTTCTTCTCCAGCACCGCCGCCCCGCCGTCCGGGCCGCGCATCGTGCGGAAGATCGTGCGCGACTGCGCCGGCCAGTCCGCCCAGGTGAGCGGCGTGACCAGCGCCTCGGTGAAGGCCAGGCCGCGGACGGCGCCGGGGTGCCGGTGCGCCCAGGCGAAGCCGAGCGCCGACCCCCAGTCGTGCAGCACGAAGGTGACCCGGTCGGTCGCGCCGACCTGCTCGAGGAAGCGCTCGATGAACGAGGCGTGCGCGGAGAAGGAGTAGGTGCCCGGGCCGGGCGCCGGCAGCTTGTCCGACTCGCCCATGCCGATGAGGTCGGGCGCGAGGCAGCGACCCAGGTGCCGCACGTGCGGGATGACGTTGCGCCACAGGTAGGACGACGTGGGGTTGCCGTGCAGGAAGACGATCGGGTCGCCCTCGCCGGTCTCGACGTAGGCCATCTCGACGTTCCCGTCGGCCCGCCGGTCCACCCGGACGCGCTTGCGGGGGAAGGGGTCCTCGGGTGAGACGTCGTCGGCCATGGCTGCGATCCTCACCCATCGCCCGGGGCGGCACCCCTCCAGGACCGGGCGGCCGCCTCGATCCGCTCCCGGCGGGCCGCCCACTCCTCCGGGCTGCGCTCCGGGAGGTTCGGGGTGGCCGCGGTCATGCCCGCCGAGCCGTCGATCAGCTCCCGCACCACGTCGGCGTGGCCGGCGTGGCGGGCGACCTCGACCGCCAGGTGCACCAGGACCCGGTGCAGCGTCGGGTACCGCCGCTCCTCCGGCCACCACGCCACCTCGCCGCGGGCGTCGAGCGGCAGCGCCTCGATCGTGGCGTCGGCGTGCTCGGCGGAGAACCGGTACAGCTCGACGATCGCCTCCCGCGTCTCGCCGGCGGCGGCCCACAGGTCGTCGTCCTCCGCGGCGCCCTCGGCGTCCCACGGGTAGGGGCGCCCGGCCGGCCGGCCGAAGACGTCGCCGAGGTAGCCCAGCTGCACGTACGCCACGTGCTTGACCAGGCCGAGCAGGTTGGTGCCGGTGGGGGTCATCGGCCGGCGGACGTCGGAGTCGGAGAGCCCGTCGAGCTTGCCGAGCAGGTCCTCCCGGCGCTGGCGCAGGTACCGGTGCAGCGTCTCCTTCTCGTCCACGGCCTCCACCTTCGCGCACGGCGGTGAGATCGCGCTTGACCCTGACGCGACGTCAGGCTGTGCACTCGTCCCCGTCAGAGAGGAGGAGACGCGTGAACGTGGGAGAGGTGGCCGCCCTGGCCGGGGTCACGGTGCGCACGCTGCACCACTACGACCGGATCGGGCTGCTGTCGCCGTCCGGGCGGACCGGGTCGGGCTACCGGCAGTACTCGCCGGCCGACCTGGACCGGCTGCACCAGGTGCTGCTCTACCGCGAGCTCGGCTTCCCCCTCGAGGAGGTCGCGACCCTGCTGGACGACCCGTCCGCCGACCCCGCCGAGCACCTGCGCCGCCAGCACCGGCTGCTGCGGGACCGGCTGGAGCGCACGCAGGCGATGGTCGCGGCCGTGGAGAAGGAGATGGAGGCGAGAGCGATGGGGATCTCACTGACCCCCGAGGAGCGGTTCGAGGTGTTCGGCGAGCACGACCCGGCGCAGTACGAGGCCGAGACCGAGGAGCGCTGGGGCGGGACCGAGGCCTACGCGGAGTCGAAGCGGAGGACCGCGGCGTACGCCAAGGACGACTGGGTGCGGATCAAGGCCGAGATGGAGGACATCGGCACCCGCTTCGTCCGGGCGATGCAGTCCGGCGTCCCGGCCGACTCGGCCGAGGCCATGGACATCGCCGAGGCGCACCGTCAGCAGATCAGCCGGGACTTCTACGAGTGCACGCCCGAGATCCAGGCGGGCCTCGGCCGGATGTACGTCGAGGACGAGCGGTTCGCCGCGACGTACGAGCGGATGGCTCCCGGGCTGGCGCAGTACGTCAGCACCGCGACCCAGGCCAACGCCGCCCGCCAGGGCGCCTGACGCCCGTGGGGGCAGAAATGGCCGTTTCTGCCCCCACGGGTCCTTCCTCAGGGGACGCGGATGAGCAGCTCGCCGTGCAGCATGCCCAGCCAGCCGTCGTCGGCGGCCGCCCAGCGCCGCCACGCCGCGGCGAGCTCCTCGAGACCGCCCGGCGTGGCCAGCCCGTAGGACACCGCCTGCTCGGCGAACGACGACGCGGTGGCCCGGCCGGCCCACGAGGCGCCCCACCACTCGCGCTCGGCCGGGGTGGCGAAGCACCAGGAGCTGGTGGTGGCGGTGACGTCGCGCAGCCCGGCGGCGTGCGCCCAGGACAGCAGCCGCCGCCCGGCGTCCGGCTCGCTGCCGTTGCGCCGGTGCACCTGCCGGTACAGCTCCAGCCAGCGGTCCAGGCCGTCGTCCGCGGGGAACCAGGACACCACTCCGTAGTCGACGTCCCGGACGGCGACCAGCCCACCCGGCCGGCACACCCGGGCCATCTCCCGCAGCGCGGCGACCGGCTCGGTCAGGTGCTGGAGCACCTGGTGGGCGTGGACGACGTCGTAGGAGTCGTCGGCCGCCTCGAGCGCGTAGACGTCGCCGACCGCGAACTCCACCGGGACGCCGGCCCGCTCGGCGGCCGCCCGCGCCTCGTCGAGCGGGGCGGGCGCGACGTCCAGCCCGAGCACCCGCCCGGGCGCCACGCGGGCGGCGAGGTCGACGGTGATCGTGCCCGGGCCGCAGCCCACGTCGAGCAGGTCGAGCCCCGGGCGCAGGTGCGGCAGCAGGTAGCCGGCCGAGTTCTCGGCCGTCCGCCAGCGGTGGGACTGCAGGACCGGCTCGGCGTGCCCGTGCGTGTAGGTGTCCACGCCGACAGCCTCCACCCCTGCGCCCACACAGTGGAACCGCCTTCCCACTGCATGAGACGGGGTCAGAGCTCCTCGGCGAGGATGCGCTCGGCCGGCGGGACGGCCCGCTCTCGGTCGGCCGGCACCAGACCCACCCGCACCCGCCGGTCGAGCAGGTCGGCGACGGTCCGCGCGCCCTCGGCCCGGACGGCGAACCGCAGCTCCCCCACCGTCTCCGGCCGGCCCTCCACCAGCGGCTCGGCGCCCAGCGCGGCCACCACCGGCGCCTCGGTGCCGTACCGCTCCACCAGCCGGCGCGGAGCCTCGACCCGCTCCAGGGCGACCCGCGGTGCGGCACCCACCAGGGGCAGCCGCGGGGTGCTGGTCCGCCGAGCGCCCGAGCCCAGCCGGCCCACGACCGCGTCAACGGCCTCCTCCGCCATCGCACGGTAGGTGGTCAGCTTGCCCCCGACGACGGTGAGCACCGAGCCGTCCCACCGCAGCAGGTGCCTGCGGGACAGGTCGGCGGTGGCGTCGCCCGGGCCGGCGCCGGCCGAGGCGGGCAGCACCAGCGGCCGCAGCCCCGCGTAGCAGCCGACGACGTCGGTGCGGGTCAGCGGCGCGGTGAGCACCTGGTTGACGGTGTCGAGCAGCTGCTGCACCTCGGCGTCGCTGGGCACCGGGTCCTCGTCGGGGACCGGACCGGGCACCGGCTCGTCGGTCAGCCCCAGGTACACCAGCCCGCCGGGCTGCGGCAGCGCGAAGACGTAGCGGGAGCGCGAGCCGCGCAGCGGCACGGTCAGCGCCGCGGCCGGCGACCCCAGCCGCTCGGCCGGGACGACCAGGTGCGACCCGCGGGAGGGCACCAACCGGATCCCGGGGGCCAGGTGCTGCGCCCAGACCCCCGTCGCGTTCACGACGACGCCCGCGCGCAGGGTCAGCGCCTCGCCGTCGTCCATCTCGACGTGCACGTCGGCGCCGTCGACGGCGCGCACCGCCGCCCCGGTCAGCACCCGCGCACCCGACGCCGCCGCGGTGCGGGCCAGCGCCACGACCAGCCGGGCGTCGTCGATCAGCTGGCCGTCCCAGAAGACGACGCCGCCGCGCCGGCCGCGCACGCCCGGGGTCAGCCGGGCCACCTCGGCCGCGCCGACGCGCCGCGTGCCCGGCAGCGACCGCCGGCCACCGCCCACCGAGGCGCGGACGGCGTCCCCCAGCCGCCCGCCCACCCCGGCCAGCGCGCTGGCCGTGCGGCCGGCGACGTCCGGGACGAGGAACGGCAGCGGCCGGACCAGGTGCGGCGCCGTCGCCCCCATGAGGACGGCGCGCTCGCGGGCGCTCTCCCGCGCCAGCCCGAGCTCGCCGTGCGCCAGGTAGCGCAGGCCCCCGTGCACCAGCTTCGACGACCAGCGGCTGGTGCCCGAGGCGAGGTCGGCCCGTTCGAGGAGGACGACCGAGAGGCCGCGCGAGGCGGCGTCCAGGGCCACGCCGGCGCCGGTCACCCCGCCGCCGACCACCACCACGTCGACCCGGCCCCCGGCGACGACGTCGAGGTCAGCGACCCGGCGGGCCGGGGACAGCGCGCCGGCACCGGCACCGTCGGAGGGACCCGCAGCCGGCACCCGGCAGACTGTAGCCGTGCCCGAACAGCCCCGACTGACCATCCAGGGCTGGGGTCGACCCACCAGCCCGCGCGACGCGACGGTGACCGGCGGGCGGGAGGGGGACGACGGCACCCTGGAGCTCGCGCCGTTCCCCGATCTCGCCGAGGTGCTGCCCAAGGCGGCCCGCCGGCACCTGACCAAGGAGCTCGGCTGGACGCAGCGGCCCACCCCGCCGGTGCCGGTGTCGGAGATCCGGCTGGCGCCCTCCCGGCTGGCAGAGGACTGCCGGCAGCGCCTGGGCGAGCTGCTCGGCGAGGAGCACGTCCGGACCGACCGGGCCAGCCGGCTGGAGCACGCCGGCGGCAAGAGCTACCTGGACCTGCTGCGCCGGCGGGAGGGTGACGCCTCCGACGCCCCCGACGCGGTGGTCACCCCCGGCAGCACCGAGGAGACCGCCGCGCTGCTGGCGCTGTGCAGCGAGCTGGGCGTGGTCGTGGTGCCGTTCGGCGGCGGCACCAGCGTCGTCGGCGGCCTGTCGGGGGTCGACGCCGACGACCGGCCGTCGGTCTCGGTCGACCTGGGCCGGATGGCGTCGGTGCGGTCGGTCGACGTTCCGTCGTCCCTGGTGACCGTCGGTCCCGGGATGCGCGGCCCGGCGCTCGAGCAGCGCCTGGAACGGGACGGGCTCACCCTCGGCCACCTGCCGCAGAGCTGGGAGTTCGCCACGCTCGGCGGCTACGCGGCCACCCGCTCGGCCGGGCAGGCCTCCACGGGGGTCGGCCGCTTCGACGACCTGGTCGCCGGCCTCACGCTGGCCACGCCGTCCGGGGTGCTCGAGCTGGGCCACCCGCCGGCCTCGGCTGTCGGCCCTGACCTGCTCAGCCTGGCGCTCGGCTCCGAGGGGGCGCTCGGCATCATCACCGAACTGCGGCTGCGGGTACGGCCCCGGCCGCGGACCCGGGACTACGAGGGCTGGTCGTTCCGGTCGTGGGCGGCCGGGCTGGCCGGGCTGCAACGGCTGGCGCGGCACGACCTGCTGCCCGACGTCGTCCGCCTCTCCGACCCCGACGAGACCCGCGCCAACCTGCTCATGGCCTCCGGGCCGGGGGCGCGGGCGCTGCGCGGCGCGCTGCGGGCGCGGCGGCGCAGCGGCGGATGCCTGCTCGTCGTCGGCTGGGAGGGGCTGCCGCCGCTCGTCCGGGCCCGGCGGCGGGCGGCCGCGTCGGTGCTGCGGGAGTCACGGGCGGCGCGGGTCGGCTCACGGGTCGGCGAGTCGTGGCGCAAGCACCGGTTCGGCGCCCCCTACCTGCGGGACTCGCTCATGGACGCCGGCCTGCTGGTCGAGACCCTGGAGACGGCGGCCACCTGGACGGCGCTGCCCGCGGTCTACGACGCCGTCCGCGGAGCGCTGCAGGAGTCGCTCGGCCGCCGCGGGCGGACGCCGCTGGTCATGAGCCACGTGTCGCACGGCTACCCGACCGGCGCCTCGCTGTACGTCACCGTCCTCGCCGACCGCGACGACGACCTACCCATCCAGCAGTGGCTGCTGGCCAAGCGGGCCGCGACCGACGCCCTGGTCGCCGCCGGCGGCACGCTCACCCACCACCACGCGGTCGGTGCGGACCACCGCCCCTGGCTGGAGCGCGAGATCGGCCCGCTCGGCGTCGACGTGCTGCGGGCGGTCAAGCAGCGGCTGGACCCGCGGGGCATCTGCAACCCCGGCGTCCTGCTCCCCGACTGACAGCGGACCACCCCTTCCCCCCCCACGCCTCGCACGCTCGGCGCGGGACCCTGGAGGGTGGCCGTTCCAGTACGTCACCAGCCTCGGGGCGGTGGCCTCACCGCGGCTCGTCCTCCCGGCCGCGGCCCGTCCCGTCGTCGGCACCGCGCCCCTCGCCCTCCCCGAGGGACGGCAGCCCGGGCCGGATCCGGCGGAGGTGCCGGGGGAGGCGGCGGGGCCAGGCGTCCTGCCCCCGCTGCCGCTCCTCCCCCGCCTTCGCGTCAGCCACGGGGGTCGAGGGCGTACCCGAAGGAGAAGACCCCGCGGGGGTCCACCGCCCGCTTGAGCTCGAGCAGCCGCTCGGCCACCGCCGGCGGGTAGGCCGCGGCCACCTCGGCCGGCCCGGCCACGTCGCCCAGGAAGTTGACCATGCAGCCGGGCGCCGCCCAGGGGGCGAGCGCGGACAGCACTCCCCGGCCGACGTGCGGCAGGACGTCGGCCAGCTCGGGGACGGCCGGGCCGAGCACGAGCACCGACCAGGCGGCGTCCCGGCCGGCGACCGCGTTGGGCGCCCCGGGCTGGCGGGCCAGCGCGCCGCCCATCATCCGGATCTCGGCCATGACCAGCGGCACCTCGACCTGCGGACCGGCCGCGGCGAGGAACGCGTCCACCGTCTCCTCGGTGAGCTCGGCGAGCAGCATGCCCTTCTCCCAGCCGGGCATGGGGTCCTTCGGGTCCATGTGCACGGCGTCCATCTCGGTGGTCCGCAGCGGGCCGATGAAGCCGAGCACGATCCGGCCGGCCGCCTTCATCGGCTCGACCAGCCGCTCGCCCTCGGCGAGGTCGTCGCCGCAGTAGGAGTAGCGCAGGTGGACGACGGTCTGCCCGCGCAGCGGCTCGGGCAGCTCCTCCATGGGCGGCAGCCGCAGGACGGCGATGGAGGTGCCGACCTCCTCGGGCATCGTGGGCGCCCAGGTGCGGAAGGCGTGCAGGACGGCGGCGGCGTCCTCGGCGGCGAAGAAGATGCCGCCGCCGACGATCGACCGCACGGGCACCAGCTCGATCTCCAGCGAGGTCACGATGCCGAAGTTGCCCTTGCCGCCGCGGACGGCCCAGAGCAGCTCGGGCTCGCTCTCGGCGCAGACGGTCCGCAGGGCGCCGTCGGCGGTGACGATGTCGAAGGAGACGACGGCGTCGGCGGCGAACCCGAACCGGCGGCCCAGCGAGCCCATCCCGCCGCCCAGGGTGTAGCCGACCACCCCGACGTCGGACGACGAGCCGCACAGGCCGGTCAGCCCGTGCTCGGCGGCGGCCGCGAGCAGCTTCTCCCACTTGACGCCGGCCTCCACCCGGGCGGTGCGGCGGCCCGGGTCGACCGTGACGCCCTGCATGCGCCGGGTCGAGACGAGCACCGAGCCCGCGGCGTTGCGGACCGGGCCGTGCCCGGTGGCCTGGACGGCGACCGGCAGGCCGTGCGCGACCGCCCAGGAGACGGCGGCGGCGACGTCGGCCGCGCAGGTGGCGCCCACCGCGACCGCGGGGGTGTGCCTGACGGCGACGTTCCACGCGAAGACCTCGGCGGCCAGCCCCTCGTCGCCGGCGGCGTAGACCGGGCCGTGGACGCGGCTGCGGAGGTCGGCGACGGCAGCGGGCGGGATCCCCGGTCCGGCGTCGTCGGCGGCGGTGCGCGGGGCGGGGATCGTCGGGGACGCGGGGCGGACCTCGGTGGGGCTCATGACGGCGGGTTCCTCGGTGACGGTCGCGGCTCTCGCGCCGCGGGGCTTCTCTCGGACGGGACGACCCTCGCGGCGCGGACTTGCCGGGCACTTGCAGCCGGCTTGCGGCGGCTCTTGCACCCGATGGCGCGCGGGGAGCCCTCCCCTTCCGGCGCCGGACCTGGGAAGATCCCGCGTCGTGCACTACCGCGTCCTCGGGCCCCTCGAGGTCACGGGTCCCGACGGACAGCCGGTCGACGTGGGTGGCGCCAAGCCGCGTGCCCTGCTCACCCTGCTGCTGGCCGAGCCCGGCCGCGCGGTGGCCATCGACCGCATCGTGTCCACGCTCTGGGGCGACGAGCCCCCGCCGACGGTCACCGGCACGCTGCAGGCCTACGTCTCCCACCTGCGGCGGGTCCTGGAGCCCGACCGCGGCCCGCGGGAGGCACCGAAGGTCCTGCTCACCCGGCCCCCCGGCTACCTGCTGCAGGTGGGCCCGGCGGACCTCGACAGCCTGCGGTTCGCCCAGCTGGTCGACGAGGGCGACCGCGCCGTGGAGGCCGGCGACCCGGCCCGCGGCGTCGCGCTGCTCGACCGCGCGCTGCAGCTCTGGCGCGGGGCGCCGCTGGCCGAACTGGGTGACACCCCGACGGCGGCCACCGACCGGCTGCGGCTGACCGAGCTGCACGTGCGCGCCCGCGAGCGACGTTGCGACGCGCTGCTGGCGACGGGCCGGGCCGACACCGCCGTCACCGACCTGCAGCACCTGGTGGCCGAGCACCCGCTGCGCGAGCGGCTGTGGGCGCGGCTGGTCACCGCCCTCTACGCCGCCGACCGGCAGGCCGACGCCCTGGACGCGCTGCGCCGGTGCACCGAGCTGCTGCGCGACGAGCTGGGCATCGACCCCGGCCCGGAGCTCCGCGACCTCGAGCGGGCGGTGCTCCGGCAGGACCCCCGGCTCACCGACCGCGTGCCGCGCCCGGTGCTCTCCGTCGTCCCCCCGCCCGCGCCCATGCCGGCGATCACCCCCGGCGCCGAGACCCTGGTCGGCCGGCAGGCCGAGCTGGCCCACCTGCGCGCGGTCGCCGAGCAGGCGGCCGGCGGGAAGCCCGGGATCGTGGTCCTCGGCGGGGAGGCCGGCATCGGGAAGACCCGGCTGGCCGAGGCGGCCGCCGACGCCGGCCGCGCCGCCGGCTGGACGGTGGCCTGGAGCCGCTGCGCCGACGACGCCGGCGCCCCCGCGCTGTGGCCGTGGACCCAGGTGCTCGAGCAGCTGGCCCAGGAGCCGCTGGACCCGGCGACCGACGCCCCCTCCGCCGACGCCGACGCCGCCCGGTTCGCGCTGTTCCAGGGGCTGCGCGCCCGGCTCACCGCGGCGGCCACCCGCCCGGTCCTGGTCGTGCTCGACGATCTCCAGGGCGCCGACACGACCTCGGTGCAGCTGCTGGGGCTGCTGGCCCGGCACCTGCCCCGCGCGCCGCTGATGATCGTCGTCACCGTACGGACCATCGGCGAGGACCTGCCCGAGCCGGTCGTCGACTGCCTGGCGCGGCTGAACCGGGAGCCGGCCGCGAGCCGGATCCGGCTCGCCGGGCTGAGCACCGAGGACGTCGCCGTGCTGATGGCCGGGCAGCTCGGCGCCGTCGGCGGGCACGCGCTCGCCGAGACCGTCCACGACCGCACCGCCGGCAACCCCTTCTTCGTCGTCGAGCTGGCCCGCTGGATGGTCGGGGCGCACGACCTGCACCTGGACCGGGTGCCGGTGCCGCCGTCGGTCGGCGAGGTGCTGCGGACCCGCCTGGACCGGCTGCCCGCCGGCACGCGGGAGGTGCTCGAACTGGCCGCGCTCGCCGGCCGCGAGGTCCCGCTCGACCTGCTGGAGACCGCCGGCACGGCCGCGGAGGAGGCGCTCGCCGCGCTGGACCAGGCGATGGCGTTCGGACTGGTCGTCGAGGGTCGGCAGCCGTGGAGCTGGCGGTTCACCCACGCGCTGGTGCAGGAGGTGCTGCACGACGACCTGCCGCGGCTGCGCCGGGCCCGGCTGCACGCCCGGCTGGCCGCAGCCCTGGAGCGGCGGGCCACCGGCGGGCGGGCCGACGACCCCCTGGTCGAGCGGCTGGCCCACCACTTCGTCGAGGCGGTGCCGGTCACCGGGCCGGCGCCGGCGCTGCGCTACTCGACCGCCGCCGCGCAGGCCGCCCGGGAGCGGCTGGCCCACGGCGAGGCGGCGGCCCACGTGCGGCGGGCGCTGTCCCTGCTCGACCCGGGCGAGCCCGGTGCCGCCCGCACCCGCCACGACCTGCTGACCGCGCTCGGCAACGACCTGCTCAGCAGCGGCCAGCGGACCGAGGCCCGGGAGGTCGTCGCGGAGGCGATCGCGGTCGCCCGCGAGCTGGGCGACCGCCGGTGCCTCCTGGAGGCGGCGGCGGTGTGGGGCTCGCCGACGCTGTGGAACTGGCGGCCGCACGGCGTCGTCGACCACGAGATGGTGGCCCTGCTCGAGGACCTGCTGGAGAACAGCGACGAGAGGGGTGGGTGGGGCGACGACACGGCGTCGCCCGAGGAGCGGGACCGGCTGACCGCCCGGCTGCTGGGCACCCTCGGGGTGGAGCTGGCCTTCAGCGAGGACCTGCAGCGGGGTCCGCGGTACGCCGAGCGCGCCGTCACGCTGGCCCGCGAGGTCGGCGACCCCGAGCTGCTGGGCCGGACGCTGAACAACTACTCCCTGGCCGTCTGGGGGCGGCCGGGTGCGGCCGAGCTCCGGCTGGCCGCCACCGACGAGGCGCTCACGCTGGCCGGTCGCGGGCTGCCCCGGCGCACCGAGTTCTACGCCCGGCTGCACCGGGCGGCGATCCGGCTGCACCTGTGCGACCTGCGCGGCTTCGAGGCCGACATGGACGCCGGGCGACGGCTGGCGATCTCGCTGTCGGGGCCCGAGGTGCGCCCGCACGTGCTGTGGCAGCAGGCCGGCGCCGCCTGGCTGCGCGGGGACGCCGCCCGGGCCGAGGAGCTGACCACCGAGGCCTACGAGCTGTACCGGAAGGTCACGCCGCACGCCGCGCACGCCTTCGCCGCGCACCAGTTCACCCTGCGCCGGGGCGACGCCCGGCTGCCGGAGGCGATCGAGCTGCTGGTCCGGACCGGCGACGAGGGCAACCCGCTGCTCCAGCTCATGGCGGTGCTGGCCGCGGCGGAGTCCGGCGACCTGACCGAGGCGCGGCGGCTGCGCAAGCGGTGGGGCCGCACGCAGGTCCGCGACTGGGCCAGCGACGTGGCCACCCTCCTGCAGGCGGAGGTGGCCCTGCAGATCGGCGACGAGCCGGAGATCGAGATGGCCACCGTGCAACTGCACCCGTTCCGCGGCCGGCAGGCGGTGCTCGGGACGCCGTCGTTCAGCCTCGGCGCCTACGACGAGCTGCTCGGCCGGATCGCCGAGCGCACCGGCGACACCGTCGCGGCCCGTGAGTGGTGGCTGGCCGCCCGGCGGCAGGGCCGGCTGGTGGGCTCGCCGCACCAGGTCGCGCTGGCGGAGTCACACCTGGCGCGGGTGCCCGAGGAGACCGCGACCCGCCCCCGACGCAAGCGGCCGACCGCCCCGAAGTCGGCCTGAGCCGAGGCGCGCCCGTCGCGGATCGTCCGCACCGAATGAGTCGCCCGGCTCCCTCCGGGACGACGCTGACCGTGGACCACGGCTCCGCTGACCGTGGACCCCGGCCCCGGAGGAGGAACGCGATGAACGAGACCTCGCAGCCCCACCAGGAAGCCAACTGGCAGGCGCAGGCCCGGATCGGCGTCTACGGTGGCCCCTCCGACCGCCCGACGGGCTGGGCGGCGTGGATCGTCTTCGCGGCGGTGCTGCTGACCGTGAGCGGCCTGTTCGCCGTGATGCAGGGCCTGACCGCGCTGCTGAACGACGACTTCTACCAGGTGGGCGCCAGCGACCTGATCGTCGACTCGGACTACGCGGTCTGGGGTTGGGTGCACCTCGTCCTGGGCGTCGTCGCGATGGTCACCGCCTGGGGCCTGCAGCGCGGCAACACGGTCGCCCGCGTGGCCGGCATCGCCATCGCCGTCCTCAGCATCCTGGTCAACCTGGCGTTCCTCCGGGCGTACCCGTGGTGGTCGACCATCGTGATCGCCTTCGACGTCGTGGTCATCTACGCGATCAGCGTGCACGGCGACGAGGTGCGCGGGTCGGCATGAGCGACCGGCGGGAGGCGCGCTGTGCCAGCCTTCCGGCATGGACCCCGCCCCCCTCGGAGCCACCAGCGAGGTCGGCCGGCTGCGCACCGTGCTGCTGCACCGTCCCGGCGCCGAGCTGCGCCGGCTGACGCCGCGCAACAACGACCAGCTGCTCTTCGACGGCGTCCCGTGGGTGCGGCGCGCGCAGGACGAGCACGACGCCTTCGCCGCCGAGCTGACCGCCCGCGGCGTCGAGGTGCTCCACCTGGACCGGCTGCTCGCCGAGGTGCTCGCCGTCCCTGCGGCCCGGACCGAGCTGATCGCCGCGGCCGTGGACGACCCGCGGCTGGGCGCCACGCTGAAGCGGGCGGCCGCCGCGCACCTGGCCGGCCTCGCCCCCGAGGACCTGGCCGGCGCGCTCATCGCCGGGCTCGCCCACGACGAGCTGCCCGGCGGCCGCGGCCTGTCCTTCGAGCTGATGGACCGCGGCGACTTCGTCGTCCGGCCGCTGCCGAACCTGCTGTTCACCCGGGACTCGTCGGTGTGGGTGGGCGACCAGGTCGCGGTCACCTCGCTGGCCATGCCGGCCCGGCACCGGGAGAGCACCATCACCGCCGCCGTCTACACCCACCACCCGCGCTTCGCGGCCGCCGGGCAGCTCTACGACGCCTCGCTGGAGCACCTCGAGGGCGGGGACGTGCTGCTGCTCGCGCCCGGCGTCGTGGCCGTCGGGGTGGGCGAGCGGACGACGCCCGGCGGGGCGGAGCGGCTGGCACGGCGGGTGTTCGCCCGCGGCCTGGCGCACACGGTGCTCGTCGTCCCCATCGCCCAGCGGCGGGCCACGATGCACCTGGACACGATCGCCACGATGGTCGACGCCGACGCCCTGGTCATGTACCCGGCGGTCGCGGACTCGCTGGTCGCCTGGACGGTCACCGCCGGGGTGGGTGGGGCGAGCGAACGGCACGACGACACCACCGACCTGACCGTGCGCGGACCCGCCCCGTTCCTCGAGGCCGCGGCCGCCGCGATGGGCATCGACCGGCTGCGGGTGATCGACACCGGCCTGGACCCGGTCACCGCCGAGCGCGAGCAGTGGGACGACGGCAACAACACCCTGGCCCTCGCGCCGCGGCTGACGGTGGCCTACGAGCGGAACACCGTCACCAACGCCGCGCTGGAGGCGGCCGGGATCGAGGTCGTGCGGATCGCCGGGTCCGAGCTGGGCAGCGGCCGGGGCGGCCCGAGGTGCATGTCCTGCCCCGTCCGCCGCGACCCCCTCTGACGGTTTCCGCGGAAACCGACGCGGGGTGGGCGTCGATTTCCGCGGAAACCGCCGGTCAGGGGGCTACAGGCCCTGGGCGAGGCGGTGGTAAGCGGCGCTCCAGCGCAGCTCCTTGGCCAGCGACCGGCGGGTGGTGTCGGCGTCGATGAGGACCAGTTCGGTCGAGAACACCTCGGCGAGGTCGGTGAGCTCCTCGGCGCCGATCGCCGTCGACAGCACCGTGTGGTGCGGGCCACCCGCGGTGAGCCAGCCCTCGGCCGACGTCTCGAAGTCCGGCCGCGGCTGCCACACCGCGCGGGCCACCGGCAGGTTCGGCAGCGGCTCGGCGGGCTCGACGACGTCGATCTCGTTGGCCACCCAGCGGAACCGGTCGCCGAGGTCGCACCAGCCCACCACGACGCCCTCGCCCGGAGCAGCGGTGAACACCAGCCGCGCCGGGTCCTCGCGGCCGCCGATCGACAGCGGGTGCACCTCCACCTGCGGCTTGTCGCCGGCGATGGTCGGGCAGACCTCGAGCATGTGCGCGCCGAGGATGGCCGGGGTGTCCGCGGCCAGGTCGTAGGTGTAGTCCTCCATGAAGGAGGTGCCCCCGGGCAGCCCGGCGGCGGCGACCTTGAGCGTGTGCAGCAGCACCGCGGTCTTCCAGTCGCCCTCACCGCCGAAGCCGTAGCCGTCGGCCATGAGCCGCTGGACGGCGAGGCCCGGGAGCTGGCGCAGCCCGCCGAGGTCCTCGAAGTTGGTGGTGAAGGCGCCGAAGCCGCCGTCCTCCAGGAAGGTGCGCAGCGCGGCCTCGATGCGGGCCTGGTACCGCACCGCCTCGTGCTTCGGCCCGCCGGGGCCGGCGTCGGAGGCGAACTCGTAGAGGTCGCCGTACTCGGCGACCAGCGCGTCGACGGCGGAGTCCTCGACGGCGTCGACCACGGCGACCAGGTCGTTGACGCCCCAGGTGTTCACCGAGACGCCGAACCGGATCTCGGCCTCCACCTTGTCGCCCTCGGTCACCGCGACGTTGCGCATGTTGTCGCCGAACCGGGCCAGCCTGAGCGACCGGACGGCGGCGGCCGCGGCGGCGGCCCGCGCCCAGGAGCCGACCCGCGCCCGCACCCGCGGGCTGTCCACGTGCCCGGCGACCGTCGTCCGCGGCATGCGCAGCCGGGTCAGGATGAACCCGTACTCCCGGTCGCCGTGGGCGGCCTGGTTGAGGTTCATGAAGTCCATGTCGATCGTCGCCCACGGCAGGGCGGCGTCGGCCTGGGTGTGCAGGTGCAGCAGCGGCTTGCGCAGCGCGTCCAGGCCGCTGATCCACATCTTCGCCGGGGAGAAGGTGTGCATCCAGGTGATGACGCCGACGCACGCCGGGTCCTCGTTGGCCTCGCCCATCGCCCGGCGGATCGCGCCGGCGTCGGTGAGCACCGGCTTCCAGACCACCCGGATCGGGACCTCACCGGCCTGGTCGAGCGCCGCGGCCACCTGCTGGGACTGCGAGGCGACCTGCTGGAGCGTCTCCTCGCCGTACAGCCCCTGGCTGCCGGTCAGGAACCACAGCTCGTGCCCGGTGAACGGGTCCGTGCGCATCAAGCCTTCCTCACTGTCCGTAGACGTTCTGGTAGCGCGCGTACAAGGAGTCGATGTCGGTCCGGTCGATGGGCAGCGGCTGGCCGAGCTGGCGGGAGAAGTGCACCGTCCGGGCGACGTCCTCGGTCATGACCGCCGCCTTGACGGCGGCCTTCCCCGACGGCCCGATCGTGAAGACGCCGTGGTTCTGCATGAGGACCGCCGGCGACCGGGAGCCGCGGAGCGTGGCCACGATGCCCTGGCCGATGGAGTCGTCGCCGATGAGGGCGAACGGGCCGATCGGGATGGGGCCGCCGAACTCGTCGGCCATCGCGGTGAGCACGCAGGGGATCTCCTCGGCGCGCGCCGCCCAGGCCGTGGCGTACGGGCTGTGCGTGTGCACCTGCCCGTTCACCTCGGGCATGTGCCGGTAGACGTAGGCGTGCGCGTCGGTGTCGCTGGAGGGCTTCTTCACGCCGTCGACGGCGTTGCCGTCGAGGTCGCAGACCGTGATCCCCTCCCAGGTCAGCTCGTCGTACTCGACCCCGCTGCCCTTGATGACGAACAGGTCCTCGCCCGGCACCCGCTCGGAGACGTTGCCCGACGTCCAGGTCACCAGCGCGTAGCGGGTCAGGTAGGCGTGCAGCGCGGCCACGTGCTCGCGCTGCGCCCGGTGCGTGCCCCGCTCGGTGCGGGATCGGGTGGTGGTCATACCGGCTGCTCCTCGGGACGTGCTGCGGACGTGGTCTCGGCGTCGGCGTACGGGGTGCGCGCGCTCGTACCCGCGGCCGCAGTGCTCACTGACAGGGACTCACACGCATGTCACGGCGGCTCGCTCGACCGGGAGCCCGGCGACGTACCGCTGCATGAACGCGTCGAAGCCGGCGACGTCGGCCGGCTCCGGCCGAGCGGTATGCAGGCTGGTGCCGGTGAAGACCGTCGTGTCCAGGTAGTCGGCCAGGGTCTGTCCCGGCGTGCGGGCGGTGGCGAAAGCGGCCAGGACGGCGATCCCCCAGGCGCCACCCTCGGCAGCGACGTCCCCGACGGACACCGGGGTGTCGATCGCGGCGGCGAGGAAGCGTTGCGCCACGC
Organism: Geodermatophilus sp. CPCC 205506; assembly: GCF_051383635.1. Taxonomy (NCBI): domain Bacteria; kingdom Bacillati; phylum Actinomycetota; class Actinomycetes; order Geodermatophilales; family Geodermatophilaceae; genus Geodermatophilus; species Geodermatophilus sp. CPCC 205506. The sequence goes on from NZ_JALPKP010000007.1 coordinate 104,066, forward strand.
CCTTGGTCCGGAACAGGCCGCCGTGCGCGAACATCCGGTCGAGCCGCACGCCCTCGGTCTTCTGCAGGACGTCCATGCCGATCCGCAGCGTGGCGAGGGACGCGAACAGGTGCGTCCGCATGAAGGTGCCGAGGTCGAACCGGCTGTCGGGGGACCGCACGAACAGCGGCCGCCCCTCCTCGAAGTCGGTGATCGGCTCCCCGGAGAGATAGTTGTAGGCCAGCATCCCGCCGCCGTCGGCGGCACCGTCGAGCGCGGCGGAGAACAGGACCTCGAAGATCGCCGACGAGTCCGCCTCGGCACCCAGCGCCCGGGCGAACTCGGTGAACAGACCGACCCAGGCGTTCAGCTCACTGGCCCCGTTGTTGCAGTGCACCATGGCCACCGGGTCGCCGGCCGGCGTGGTCACGAGATCGAGTTCGCGGTGCATCCGGGTGAGTTCGCGCTCGAGCACGACCATGGCGAAGATGCTCGTTCCCGCGGAGACGTTGCCGGTGCGCGGCGCGACCGAGTTGGTGGCGACCATCCCCGTGCCCGCGTCACCCTCGGGTGGGCAGAGCGGGACGCGGGGACGCAGCCGCCCGGTCGGGTCGAGCAGCTTCGCGCCCGCCTCGGTGAGCTCGCCGGCCGGCTGGCCGGCGGACGCGATCCTGGGCAGCAGGCCGACGAGGCTCAGCTCGACCCCGGCCTCCGCAGCCAGCTGGTCGAACCGGGCCAACATCGTGCCGTGGTAACCGCCGGTGCCGGCATCGACGGGGAACATGCCGCTGGCATCGCCGATGCCGAGCACCTTCTCGCCGGTCAGCTGCCAGTGCACGTAGCCGGCCAGGGTCGTCAGGTGATCGAGCGAAGCGACGTGGTCCTCGCGGTCCAGGATCGCCTGGTAGAGGTGCGCGACGCTCCACCGGTGCGGGATGTTGACACCGAACTCCGCGCTGAGCCGCTCTGCCGAGGGGCCCGTGTTCGTGTTCCGCCAGGTGCGGAACGGCGTGAGCAGCTCACCGTCGGCGTCGAACGCCAGGTAGCCGTGCATCATCGCCGACACGCCGAGCGCGCCGACTCCTGCCAGCTCGACCCCGTGGCGTCGCCGTACGTCGTCCGTCAGAGCCGCGACACTCTGCTGCACCCCTGCCCAGACGGCCTCCAGCGAGTACGTCCACCGCCGCTCGACGAACTGGTTCTCCCAGTCGTGGCTGCCGACCGCGAGCGGAGCGTGGTCCGGACCGACGAGCACTGCCTTGATCCGCGTCGATCCCAGCTCGATCCCCAGGGCCGTGCGGCCTCCGGTGATCGCCCCGCCGACATCCATCGTCATCTCTCGCGACCCCTTCGCCACAGAGTGGTGAGCTCGGTTCCCTGGTTCCCGGTGGTGAGCGAAGCACCGCCGGTCCCCGTACCTCGCCGTCGCGGGCGACGTCCGGCAACGGGCATGTTAGCGCTAACACGGACGGACGTCACACCGCGCGGCCCGGTACCGACCCGGTGCTCGACCGGATCAGCAGCTCGGCCGGCACCGGGTCGGGGTGCAGCTCCTCACCCCGCAGCCGGGCCAGGACCAGCTCGACACCACGCCGGCCCAGCTCGGCGAAGTCCTGCCGTACGGTGGTCAGCGGCGGGGTGAAGTACGGCGACTCGGGCAGGTCGTCGAAGCCGACCACGCTGATGTCGCGGGGCGCGTCGAGCCCCTCCTCGTGGAACGCCGCGAGCAGACCGAGCGCCATCTGGTCGTTGGCCAGGAAGACCGCGCTGATCGCCTCGCCGTCCCGCACCCGGCCGGCCAGCCGCTTGCCGGCCACGTACCCCGACGACGGCGTCCAGTCGCCGCCCAGGTGGTCCGGCACCGGGGCCCCGGCCATGGTCAGCTCGGTGCGCCAGCCCTCGATGCGGTCCCGCGCCTCCTGCGAGTCGGCCGGCCCGGTGACGTGGTGGACGGTGCGGTGACCGAGCTCGAGCAGGTGCCGGGTGGCCTGCCGCGCGCCGGCCACCTGGTCCACGCCGACGGCCGGCCACTCCTTGGACCCCCCGCTCTGCACCGCGACCAGCGGCACGGGGGCGTCCAGCCCGTGCAGCGCCTCGGCGGCGTCGTCGTAGGTGCCCAGCGCGACCACGGCGTCCACCGACTGGGCGACGAAGCGGTCGAGGGCCTCGCGCATGGCCCCCGCCGTCGCCTCGTCGAGCACGGTGACGCTCAACGAGTAGCCGGCCGTGCGGGCGGCCTGCTCCAGACCGACCAGCGTCTGCGCCGGGCCGTACTGGTTGATGTTGACCGTGACGAAGCCGATCGTGCGGGTCGATCCGGTGACCAGCGCCCGCGCCGCGGTGTTGGGCCGGTACCCCAACTCGCGGATGGCCCGCTCCACGCGCTCGCGGGTCTGCGGAGCGACGTTGCGGTGGCCGTTGATGACCCGCGAGACGGTCTGGTGCGAGACACCGGCGCGGGCGGCGACGTCGGACATGACCAGCGCGCGGGACGCCCCGTCGGGCTCCACCGTTCCCACTCCCCTCGTCGGGTGCCACCGGTCCGGTGGTGTCGGGGGCGGCCCCGCGGCATGCCGCGGGGCCGCCCGACGGCTCAGCGGGAGCTGCCGGCCCGCCGCTTGTTGTAGACGTCGAAGGCGACCGCGAGCAGCAGCACGAGGCCCTTGACCACCGACTGGATGGACTGGTCGATGCCCATGAGCTGCATGCCGTTGCTCATGACGGCCATGATCAGACCGCCGACCATGGCGCCGACGACGGTGCCCACACCGCCGGTGACGGCCGCGCCACCGATGAAGCAGGCGGCGATGGCGTCGAGCTCGAACATGTTGCCCGCGCCCGGCTGGGCGCCGTTGGACCGCGACGAGAAGACGACGCCGGCGACCGCGGCCAGGAAGCCCATGTTGACGAAGATCCAGAAGTTGACCGCCCGGACCTTCACGCCCGACAGGGTCGCGGCGGCGAGGTTGCCGCCGATCGCGTACACCTGGCGGCCGAACACGGTCCGGTTGGTGATGACGCCGTAGGCGATGATCAGCACGGCGAGGATGATCAGCACGATCGGCAGGCCACGGGCGTGCGCCAGCTGCCAGGCGAACCACATGACCACCGCGCCGACCAGGACGATCTTCGCCACGAACAGCGGGAAGGACTCGACCGGCTGCTGGTACTTGATCCGGGCCAGCCGGGTGCGGAACTGGCTGTAGGCGTAGCCGGCGACGGCGACGCCCCCGATGAGCAGGGTGAACGCGTCGTAGCCGTTGCCGCCGAGGAGCCCGTTGAGGAAGCCGCTGGCGATCCGGCTGTACTCCGACGTGAACGGCGAGAGCGAGATGTTGTCGAGCACCTGCAGCGTGAGCCCGCGGAACAGCAGCATGCCGGCGAGGGTCACGATGAACGCGGGGATGCCGACGTAGGCCACCCAGAAGCCCTGCCACGCGCCGATCGCGAGGCCGACGGCGATCGCCGCGAGCGCCCCGGCCCACCACGGCATGCCCTGGCGGATGACCAGGACGGCGGACGTCGCGCCGGTGAGCGCGACCACCGAGCCGACCGACAGATCGATGTGGCCGGCGATGATCACGATGACCATGCCGATGGCCAGGATCAGGATGTAGGAGTACTGGAGGACGATGTTCGTGACGTTGCCGGGGGACAGCGACGTGCCCCCGGTCAGGATCGCGAACAGCGCCACGATCACCACGAAGGCGACGTAGATGCCGCTCTGCCGCAGGTTGCTCGTCAGCAGGGCGCGGACGTCGCTGGTGCCGGCGTGCAGGGCGACAGCGGGCGCGACGTCCTTGGGCCCCGTCGAGGTCTGGGCCTCCGGCTCCGACGAGGGGGGCACGGTCCTGGTCATGCCGCCAGCTCCTTCTCCTTGGTCATGAGCTCCATCAGGTTCTCCTGGGTCGCCTGACCGACGGGCAGTTCACCGGTGATCCGGCCCGCGGACAGGGTGTAGATGCGGTCGCAGACCCCCAGCAGCTCGGGCAGCTCGGAGGAGATGACCAGCACCGCCTTACCGGATGCGACCAGGCGGTTGATGATCGTGTAGATCTCGTACTTCGCACCCACGTCGATGCCGCGGGTGGGCTCGTCGAGGATGAGCACCTCGGGGTCGGTGTACAGCCACTTGGACAGCACGACCTTCTGCTGGTTGCCGCCCGAGAGCTTGCCGACGACCGAGGCGACGCTCGGGGCCCGGACGTTCATGCTCTTGCGGTAGCCCTCGGCGACCTTGATCTCCTCGTTGCCGTTGACGAAGCCCCTGGTGGCGAGCTTGTTCAGGGCGGCGGCGGAGACGTTGCGCCGGATGTCCTCGATGAGGTTGAGGCCGTAGTGCTTGCGGTCCTCGGTGGCGTAGGCGATCCCGGCGTCGATCGCCTCGGCGACGTTCTTGGGCCGGACCTCCTTGCCGTGCACGAACATCCGGCCGGTGATGTTGCGGCCGTAGGCCCGCCCGAAGATGCTCATCGCCAGCTCGGTGCGCCCGGCGCCCATGAGGCCGGCGATGCCGACGACCTCCCCGGCCCGGACGGTGAAGCTCGCCCCGTCGACGATCTTCCGCTCCTGGGTCGGGTGCCAGACCGACCAGTCCTCGACCCGCAGCACCTCCTCGCCGGGGTGCGACTCCCGCTCCGGGTAGTAGCTCTCCAGGTCGCGGCCGACCATCCCGCGGATGATCCGCTCCTGGGTCACCTCGCCGGCATGCAGGCTCAGCGTCTCGACCGTCTTGCCGTCGCGGATGACCGTCACGTTGTCGGAGACGGCCGTGATCTCGCCGAGCTTGTGCGAGATCATGATGCAGGTGATGCCGCGCTCCCGGAGCTTGCGCAGCAGATCGAGCAGGTGCGCCGAGTCGTTGTCGTTGAGCGCGGCGGTCGGCTCGTCGAGGATCAGCAGCCGCACGTCCTTGGAGAGCGCCTTGGCGATCTCCACCAGCTGCTGCTTGCCGACGCCGAGCTGGCCGACCGGGATGACCGGGTTCTCGTCCAGCCCCACCGAGTGCAGCAGCCGGGCGGCCTCGGCATTGGCCTTGTTCCAGTCGATGAGGCCACCGCGCCCCTTGCGCTCGTTGCCGAGGAAGATGTTCTCGGCGATCGAGAGATAGGGCACCAGGGCGAGCTCCTGGTGGATGATCACGATCCCGACGTGCTCGCTGTCGCGGATGCCGTTGAAGCGGACCGGCTGACCGTCGAGGACGATCTCGCCGTCGTAGCTGCCGGAGGGGTACACCCCCGAGAGGACCTTCATCAGGGTCGACTTGCCGGCGCCGTTCTCGCCGCAGATGGCGTGGATCTCGCCACGCTCCACGGCCAGGGTGACGTTCTCCAGCGCCTTGACGCCGGGGAAGGTCTTGGTGATGGAGCGCATCTCCAGGATGTGATCGGCCATGGACCTCGTCGTCCTCGTCTCGAGCGCTGCGGTGTGGAGCTGTGCTGTCAGGATCGTCGTCCTCCGGCGTTGCGGCGCGCCGAACGGGGAACGACCCCGGTGGTACCGGCCGGGCCCGGCAGCGTCGCTGCCGAGCCCGGCCGGGCTCAGGGGAGAGGTCAGTCGGCCTGGCCGCTGGCGACCTCTTCCTCGGTCCAGTACTCCGTGTCGATCAGCACGGACTGGATGTCGTCCGCGAACACCGTCTCGACGGGAAGCAGGTAGGACGGGACGACCTTGACGCCGTTGTCGTACGTCTCGGTGTCGTTGGCCTCGGGCTCGTTGCCCTCGGCGAACGCCGTGGCGGCGACGACGGCCTGCTCGGCCAGCAGACGGGTGTCCTTGAAGATCGTGGAGCTCTGGACACCGTCGCGGATGAGCTTGACCGAGGCGATCTCGGCGTCCTGACCGGTGACGGGCGGCATCGGGTTGGCGGCGTCGAGCGTCGGGCCGTAGCCGGCGTTCTGCAGCGCGGTGATGATGCCGCGGGAGATGCCGTCATAGGGCGACAGGACACCGTCGACCCGGGAGCCGTCGTTGTACGTGGAGGTCAGCAGGTCCTCCATGCGCCGCTGGGCGGTCTCCTGCTCCCAGCGCAGGATCGCGGCCTGCTCGATGCTCGTCTGACCGGACTTGACGACCAGCGTGCCGCTGTCGATCAGCGGCTGCAGGACCGACATGGCGCCGTCGAAGAAGAAGAAGGCGTTGTTGTCGTCCAGCGACCCGGCGAACAGCTCGATGTTGAACGGGCCGGTGGCGGTGCCGGGCTGCCCTTCCGGGGTCTGCAGGCCCAGGCCGGTGAGCAGGGCGTTGGCCTGCGCGACGCCGACCTGGAAGTTGTCGAACGTGACGTAGAAGTCGACGTTCTCGCTGTCGCGGATGAGCCGGTCGTACGAGATGACCGGGATGTTGTTGGACGCCGCGTTCTCCAGCTGACCGGCCAGGGCCGTGCCGTCGATCGCCGCGATGACGAGGATGTCGGCACCCTCGGTGATCATCTGGTCGATCTGCTGCGACTGGGTGGGGATGTCGTTGTTCGCGTACTGGAGGTCGACGGCGTACCCCTCGCCCTCCAGCTGCTCCTTGACGTTCTCGCCGTCGGCGATCCAGCGCTCGGAGGTCTGGGTCGGCATGGACACGCCCACCGTCAGGTCCTCCGCGTCGCCGCCGCCGGCGCCCCCGCTACCGCCGGCGCCCTCGCCGCCGCACGCCGCCAAGGTCAGCGCCAGGGTGGCACTGAGGGCGGTGAAGCCGAGCCTCTTGCTCACGTGATCTCCTCCTCGAGACTTCTGCGCGCTCGACCCGGCGCAGGCCCGCCCGTGGCGAGCGGAGACAGTGTGAGCGTTAACAACGGGTGCCCGTCAACCCCTGGACGACAAGTCATCGTCACGGTCTCGTAACGCTGCAGCCGTTCGAGTGCACTACGTCGCGACGCGGCGGGCCGGCGGCTGCTGTCCGGTGACGACAGCGGACCGCGAGTGCCGCCGACTCCCACGACTTTCGGCGCGGAAAGTCCGGGCCACCCCACCGACTTTCGACGCGGAAAGTCCGACCGACCCCGGACTCCCCGTGCGGGAGTCCGGGGCGAGCTCAGCGGAGGGTGATCTGGCGGGACAGCAGCCCGGCGCGGGCGCGGCGCTCGTCGGGGGTCAGCGGTTCGGTGGCGGCCAGGGCCTGCTCCAGCCGGGACTGGAACTCCGACGCCGGCCCCGTCCAGTCGGCGGCCGGGGCGTCGGCCGGCAGGTCCCACACCGGGACGACGAGGCCGTGCGCGCGGAACGCACCGGCGTAGCGGGTGCCCTCGCCGAGGGTGATCTGCTCCGCCGCCCGCAGTCGGGCCAGCGCGTCGAGCAGCCGCTCCTCGGCCTCCGGCCGCACCCAGCGCAGGTGCGCCCGCTCCGCGCCCGGCCGCACCCAGTAGGCGGCACCGAGCCCGGGCAGCAGCTCGGTGGGCAGCACCGCCGCGTTGGCCTGCTCCAGCCCAGCCTGCGCGGCCGGTCCGGCGTCGGTGCCCTCGAGCCAGAACCCGAAGTCCGGGTGCACGGTGACCTCGAAGGGCGCGTCGAGGTCGAGCAGCTCCTGCAGCCGGGGCCCCGCCGATCCGGCGCCGCCGATCGGGCCCGGGTCGACGGGGGCGCCGGCCGGTGCCTCGAGCGCCGCGGCCAGCGCCGTCCCGAGGTCGCGGCTGACGTCGTCGGAGGAGGTCTGCAGCTGGACCCCGAGCATGATCTCCCCGCTCGCCCGGACCAGGGCGGGGGCGCCACCGGGCAGCACGCTGGCGAGGGTGACGTCGCGGCCGTCGGCCGTCCTCAGCGGCACCGTCGCGGCGGGCACCAGCTCGCGCAGCGCCACCCAGTGCGGCTCGCCGGGCAGGCCCTCGAACGGCCGGGTGACCGGCGGCGCGTAGCCCGAGCCGTGGCAGTGCTTGTACCGGCGGCCCGAGCCGCAGGGGCACGGCGCCTTGGGGTTGACGTCCCCGTCGGCGGCGGGGGCAGCGGAGCGCTTTCGTGTCGCGGAGCGGGCCATGGCACGAGCCTACGGAGCGGCCGTTCCGGCCCCCGTCCAGAGGCTCCGGCCCCGTCCAGAGGCTCCGGCCCCGTCCAGTGGCTCCGGCCCCGTCCAGAGGCTCGCCCCGAGCGTGCGAGGGGTGAGGAGGACGGGGCCCTCGACGAGGCGGGAGGGGACAGGGGCCCTCGACGAGGCGGGAGGGGACAGGGGCCCTCTCACTAGGCTCCGGGTGGTGACCAGCACCGCCCCCCTGCTCGATCTCACCGACCCCGCCGTCGTCGCCGACCCCTACCCGGCGTTCGCGCGGGCACGGGCGCACGCGCCGGTGCAGTGGCACGAGGGCCTGGGCCTGTGGCTCGCGTTCACCCACGCGGAGTGCAACGCCGTCCTCCGGGACCGGCGGCTGGGCCGGATCTGGCGGGACAAGGAGCCGGCGGAGCGGTTCGCGGACTTCAACCTCATCCACCGCAACGCCATCCTGGAGATGGAGCCGCCGTCGCACGCCCGCCTGCGCCGGCTGATCAGCACGGCGTTCGCCCGCGGGCACGTCGAGCGGCTGCGACCGTGGGTGGAGCAGCTGGCCGGCCGGCTGGTCGACGAACTGGTCGAGCGCTCCGGCGGGTCAGAGCCGGTCGACGTCCTCTCGGGCATGGCCGAGCAGCTGCCGGTCGACGTCATCGCCGAGCTCCTGGGCGTGCCGCAGGTCGACCGTCCGCTGCTGCGGCCGTGGTCCAACGCGATCGTGAAGATGTACGAGTACGGGCGGACGACGGCCGTCGAGGAGGCCGCCGAGCGCGCCGCGGGCGAGTTCGTCGCCTACCTGCGCGAGCTGGCCGCCGACCGTCGCCGCCACCTCGGCGACGACCTGGTCAGCCACCTGGTCACCGTCCGCGACACCGAGGGCGACCGGCTCACCGAGGACGAGCTGGTCACCACCTGCATCCTGCTGCTCAACGCCGGCCACGAGGCGACGGTCAACGTCACCGGCAACGGACTGCTGGCCCTGCTCCGGCACCCCGACCAGCTGGCCCGGCTGCGCGCCGACCGGGCGCTGCTGCCGACGGCGATCGAGGAGCTCATGCGCTTCGACTCCCCGCTGCAGCTGTTCGAGCGGACCGCCACCGAGGACGTCGGGATCGCCGGCGTGACCGTGCCGCGCGGCCAGAAGATCGCCGCCCTGCTGGGCGCGGCCAACCACGACCCCGCCGTCTTCGCCGACCCGGAGACGCTCGACGTCGGCCGCACGGACAACCCGCACATCTCCTTCGGCGCCGGCGTCCACTTCTGCATCGGGGCGCCGCTGGCCCGCGTGGAGCTGCAGGCCTCCTTCGGCGCGCTGCTGGACCGGACGGCGCGGCTGGAGCTCGGCGGCGAGCCGGTGCGGCGTCCGGAGTTCGTGATCCGGGGCCTGGCGGAGCTGCCCGTCGTGCTCAGGCGGTAAGTGGGGAGTGATCCGGCGGTCCAGGACGGTGCACGGAGGCCCGCGCGATCTCCGGCGGCACGGCGAATCGCTGCGCCTTGCCGGGGCCGTCGTACTCAGCACTGAGAGCCCAGGTCAACGACGGACGGATCACGGCTCGGTCTGCGAGCTCGCGCTGGACGTTGCGAATCGCCCGAGTGAACCCCGTCATCTTCGCGTCAAGCGACCACCCGAGGAGAGACAGCACCTCTGAGCGGTCGAGCACCCCAGTGGGGACCTCAGCGGCAGCGAGCATGACGTCAGCACGACGGGGATAGCCCAGCTCACGTAGCCGCGCGACGACAGCTGCGAACTCGTGTGGCTCCCAGGTCTCGGTGGGAGTCTCGGTCTCGCCGACCTCCGCTGCGCCGACCCCGCTGTCATCGATGGCGCTCTCTTCGAGCTCCGACGTCGGGTCGTTGGCCAACGCGGTCAACAATTGGTCGAGGGTCAGCGTTCGGAAATCGACGCCGGCCCGGCTCCGCATCTCGTCGACGAGCTCGAAACGCGCACTGATCGGCGCGTTCTTGCTCAACAGGCGCCACCAGTCCTCTTTGAGGTCGTTGGTGACCAGCACAACGGCGCGGCCGCTGGTCTTGGCGCCGGCGACCAACTGCTCCCACAGGAAGTAGTCACCGAAGCCGCCGTCCGCCTTGGCAGCGTCCATGTAACCGGGCGGCTGCCTGCGGGCGAAGCGGCTCAGCCCCTGCTGTCGAATCCGTTCATCCTCCTCCAACGTGAAAGGAGCCCCGGTCCGGCCTGCGAACATCTCGCTCAGTGCCGCCAGTACGGCGTCAGAACTCGGGTCGGCGAGCGCTCGTCGAGCCCGGCTGGCCGCGGAGCGCACGCCGATCGCCTGCCGCAGGGATGTGAACGTCTCATCGACCAGCCGACTGAGATCAGCGCGCTCCGTGGAGTCGATGTCCCGGGCGGCCTCTGCAATCAGCTTCTTGACCGAAGTCTCCGCCGTAGCGAGGCCTTGTGTCGGATTGGCGGTCATGACTTCCCGGAGAACCTTGTCCCGGTTCAGCCAGAACTCCCTCTGCACCTGGGCAGGAAGGAACAGTTGATCCTGGATCTTGCGAAGCGCAGCCAGGATGTTCTCGGTGCTCGACCAGTGCACCCGGTAGAGGCCCAGCAGGGCATTTGTGTCGAGTGCGATCAAGCGACCGGCGAGAGGTGTCGTCGACGCATCACCAATCTGTTCGCCAAACACCTCATAGCCCGATCCAATCGACCGTACTGCAACAGCTGACTCGCTCATGGTCCCCTCTCGGGCGCTCCGGTCAGAGACGTTGCCAGGACCATACGGACTCATCCGAATCGCGGACGTGAGACACGTCAGTCCGGTTCTGGGTTGACGACCGCCACCCTCGCCGCAGCGCCGCCGTCCTAGTGGTCTGTCGCGCGGTCGGCGACCACACCGCGAGGACGGCGATCACCTGGCGAGGGCGGCGTGATCGGCCACCGGGCCCGCCGCGTGGTCGCCGGACCCGCGCTGCACCGCGGCTCCGGCGACCACGGGGGAAGGTCCGTCCGCTCGGGCAGGCAGGTGGTCACCTGTGGATCGTGAGCAGGCTCACTGGCACGATCTGAGCCCATGCGTGGGCTGATGCAGGACTATCCCCTGACCATCGATGCGATCTTCCGGCACGTCGAGCAGCACTACGGCGACGGGACGATCGCCACGGCCGGTCCCGGCGGCATCACGCGCAGCACCTACGCGGAGTGGGCGCAGCGCACCCGCAGGCTCGGCGGCGTGCTCGACACGCTCGGGATCAGCGCCGACGGCCGGGTCGGCACGTTCGCGTGGAACTCCCAGCGGCACCTGGAGCTCTACTTCGCCGCGCCGTCCACCGGCCGGGTGCTGCACACCCTCAACGTCCGGCTCTTCCCCGAGCAGCTGACCTACATCGCCAACCACGCCGAGGACGAGGTCGTCTTCGCCGACCGCACCGTGCTGCCGCTGCTGTGGCCGCTCATCGACACGATGAAGACGGTCCGGCACGTGGTGGTCATGGACGACGGCGGGGACAACGAGATCCCCGACGACCCGCGGATCCTGGACTACGAGACGCTGCTGGCCGAGGCCGAACCGGTCGAGTTCCACGTCGAGGACGAGAACTCCGCCGCGTCGATGTGCTACACGAGCGGCACCACCGGCAACCCGAAGGGCGTCGTCTACTCGCACCGCTCGACCTGGCTGCACACCATGGGCGTGATGGCGCCCAACGCCTTCGGGCTGGCCATCCGCGACGTCGCGATGCCGGTCGTGCCGATGTTCCACGCCAACGCCTGGGGGATCGCACAGGCCGCGCCCGCCGCCGGCGCCTCGCTGGTCATGCCGGGGTCGATGATGCAGCCGCAGGCGCTGGCCGACCTCATCGTCGACGAGGGCGTCACCTTCACCGCCGGCGTCCCGACGATCTGGCAGGGCGTGCTGCCGCACCTGGCCGGCCGCCCGCACGTGCTGCGCGAGATCGGCTGCGGCGGCTCGGCGGTGCCCCGGGCGCTCAGCGAGGCCTACCGCGAGCAGGTGGGCCTGCCGATCCTGCAGGCCTGGGGAATGACCGAGACCCACCCGGTCGCCTCCTCCGGCGTCCTCCCCCGGCGGTTCGTGGACGCCGACGAGGACACCAAGGCCACCCAGCGCGCCCGTGCCGGCATCCCGTTCCTCGGCGTCGAGGCGCGCATCGTCGACGCCGAGACCCTCGAGCCGCAGCCGTGGGACGACGAGGCCACCGGCGAACTGCAGGTCCGCGGGCCGTGGTGTGCGCAGGACTACTACAACCCGGACGCCGGGGTGGTGCTGTCCACGCCGGACGGCTGGATGCGCACCGGCGACGTCGCGGCGATGGACGAGTACGGCTCGATCCGGATCGCCGACCGCACCAAGGACCTGATCAAGTCCGGTGGTGAGTGGATCAGCTCGGTGGACCTCGAGAACGCGATCATGAGCCACCCGAAGGTGAAGGAGGCCGCCGTCGTCGGCATCCCGCACCCGAAGTGGGACGAGCGCCCGCTGGCCTGCGTCGTCCTCAAGCCGGGCGAGTCCATGACGGAGGACGAGGTGCTCGAGCACCTCAAGCCGCTGGTCGCCAAGTGGTGGCTGCCCGACGCCGTCACGTTCATCGACGAGGTGCCCAAGACCAGCGTCGGCAAGTTCTCGAAGAAGGACCTCCGCGCGAAGTTCGCCGACTTCGAGCTGCCGAGCTGACGGACTCCCCGCGCGCGGCCTAACGGACGAAGGGGGGCCGGCCGGTCTCGCTCACCAGGGGCCGGCCGGCCGCCTCCCACCCGCCCATGCCGTCGCCGACGTTCACCGCGTCGTAGCCGTTCACGTTGAGCCACGCGGCCACCCGCGCGGAGCGGCCCCCGCTGCGGCAGATCACGTAGAGCGGGTCGGCCTCGGGGATGTCGTCGAGCCGCGCCGGGACGTCGCCCATCGAGATGTGCGTGGCGCCGTCGATGTGGCCGTACACCCACTCGTCGTCCTCCCGGACGTCGAGGACGACGGCGTCCTCCGGGAGCTCGGCGGCGGAGACGGTCGGGACCTGCAGCGGCATCACGTCCCCATGATGCACACGGCCGCCGCGCGTCCGGCTGCCAGGATGGACGGCGATGACCGCCTCTCCCGCCGCCCCCGTCCGCGACCCGGCCTGGTCGCTGTCCCGCGCGGCGATCGGCCTCTGGGTGACCGAGGGGGTGCTCGGCGCGCTGTTCTCCGGAGCGCTGGTGGCGGCCTTCGTCCTCTTCGTGCCCGTCGGCGGCCCGGTGCCGGTGCTCCGCTGGCTGCTGCCGGCCCTGGTCGCGGTGTACGCGGTCGTGGCGATCGGCGTCCGGCCGTGGTTCCGCCACCGGGTGCACCGCTGGGAGGTCACCGACGAGGCGGTCTACACGCTCACCGGCTGGCTGACCCGCACCTGGACGCTGGTGCCGGTCTCCCGGATCCAGACCGTCGACGTCACCCGCGGCGTGCTGCAGCAACTGTTCGGCCTGGCCACCGTCGCGGTGCTCACCGCCTCCAGCCAGGGCACGGTGCGGGTCTGGCACCTGGAGGCCGACGTCGCCGCGCGGGTCGCCGACGACCTCGCCCGCCGCGCCGAGGCCGTCCGCGACGAGGCCACGTGAGCCAGGCCGCGGCACCCGCGCGGCGGACCTCGCCGCGGATCGTGCTCGTGCACACCGCCACCTTCCGGCAGGCCCGCCAGCTGGTGCCGGTGCTCATCCCGGTCGTCGCGGTCACCGGTCTGGACGACGGGCTGACCACGGTGGTCGTCCTCGCCGGGACCATCACCGCGCTCTCCCTGCTCGCCGCCGCGCTCAGCTGGTGGCGGTTCAGCTACGCGGACGGGCCGACGGCGATGGTGGTCACCCGCGGCCTGCTGGCGCGGTCGGTGCGCACCGTGCCCAACGACCGGATCCGCGGTGTCGAGGTCGAGACGCCGCCGCTGCACCGGCTGTTCGGGCTGGTCCGCGTGCGCGTGGACGCCGCCGCGGGCGCGGTGGGGGTGAACGAGGAGGAGGTGGTCGTCGACGGCGTCCCGCGGGCCGAGGGCGACCGGCTGCGGGAGTGGCTGCTGGCCCGCCGCGGCGCGGCACCGGTGGACGACGCCGCGCGGGAGGAGCCGGCCGAGGAGGTGTTCGCCCGCTTCGACAACCGCTGGCTGCTGTACGCGCCGCTCGTCGGCAGCTACCTCGTCGTCCCGCTGGCCGCCGTCGGCACGCTGTTCCGGTTCGTCGACGAGCTGCCCGACGGCCTGGTGCCCGACGTGGAGGGACCCGACCTCTCCGACACCCAGCTCCTCGTCCTGGCCCTGCTGGCCGCGGTGCCGCTGCTGGCGCTGGCCGCGGTGGTCGGCGCGGCGGTGGTCAACTGGCGGTTCCGGCTGGTGCGGCGGGGCGGGTCGCTGGTCGCCGTCCGCGGCCTGCTGACCCGGCGGCACACCGAGCTGGAGGTCGACCGGATCCGCGGCGGCACGATCAGCGAGGGCCTGGGCATGCGCTGGGTGCGGGCGGCCCGGGTGAACGCGCTGGTCACCGGGCTCGGGCAGGCCAACCGGCGGGGGCAGCTGCTGCCGCTGGGGCCGCGGACGGAGGCCGGGGCGCTCCTGACGCGGCTGGTCGAGGACCCTGGCCCGCTGCAGCTGCACCCACCGGGGGCCCTGCGCCGGCGGCTGGTCCGCGCGCTGGCGACGGGCCTGCTGGTCACCGCGCTGGGCGGGCTGGCCGCGGCGACGCTGGGCTGGTGGTGGGTGCTCGTCGCCGGGGTGGTGCTCACCGTGCTCGGCGTGCCGATGGGGATCGGCCGGTACCGGGCGCTCGGCCACCGGGCGGGACCGCGGTCGTTCAGCGTGCGCAGCGGCTGGCTGGTGCGGGAGCAGGCGGTGCTGCAGCGCCGCGCCGTGGTCGGCTGGCAGGTGCGGCAGAGCGTGTTCCAGCGCCGGATGGGCCTGGCCACGGTGGTGGCCTGCGTCGGCGCGGGCAGCGGGGGCTACCCGGCGGTGGACATGGCGGCCGGTGAGGTGGCCTCGTACACCGCGGCCGCGTCGTCGGGCACGTGGGCGGGGACGCTCGCGGGCCGAGTTCCTGTCGGTGGGCGGTCCTAGGGTCGCGGCGTTGCCCCGCCGAGAGGAGACGCACGTGCCCGACGTCGACACCAACCAGCCCCTCGGGACGCCGACCTGGGTCGATCTCGCCGTGCCCGACCTGCAGCCGGCGCTGGACTTCTACGGCGCGGTGTTCGGCTGGGAGTTCCGCGTCGGCCCGGAGGAGTACGGCTCGTACACGACCTGCCTGCTGCGTGGCCGGCCGGCCGCGGCCGTCTTCGTCGACCCCGCGCGCACCCCGGCGTGGGACGTCTACCTGGCCACGCCGGACTGCGACGCCACCGCCGCGCTGGTGCGCGAGGCCGGCGGCACGCTGCTCCAGGAACCGGACGACGTGCTGACCCAGGGCCGGATGGCGATGGTCCGCGACCCGGTCGGCGCCCGCGTCGGGCTGTGGCAGGGCCGCGACCACGTCGGCTGCCAGGTGGTCAACGAACCGGGATCGCTGGTCCGCAACGACCTGGTCACGCCCGACCCGGAGCCGGCTCGGGCGTTCTACGCGCGGGTGTTCGGCTTCACCCTCGACGGCAACCCCGACCTGCCCGACTTCGACTTCACCTTCCTGCGCCGGCCCGACGGCCACGAGGTCGGCGGGATCATGGGCGCTCCGGGTGCACCGGCCTCGGCCTGGAGCACGGTGTTCGAGGTGGCCGACACCGACGCGGCGGTGCGCGCGGCGGTCGGGGCCGGTGGGACGTCCCCGGGCGCCGAGGACTTCGTCTACGGGCGGATGGCCACCGTCGTCGACCCGTTCGGCGCGGAGTTCGCGGTCATCGCCCGGCCGCCGAGCTGACCGCGTCCGCGGCCTCCAGCGTGGTGACCAGCCCGGCCGCGGCACCGGGGTGCTCACCGGCCAGCAGCCCGGCAGCGGCGAGCACGTACCGCCGGTCGACGACGACGCGCGCGCCGGCCAGCACGCCGCCGGCTCCGCCGCGGTCGGCGGCCACCCGGGCGACCGCCTCCTCCAGCGCGACCGGCCCGGCGTGCCGGAACACCCCGCCGGAGAGGACGACGAGGCCGCAGGTGCGCGCACCGGCCCCGCCGGGCCCGTACGCCGCCTCTGCGCGCAGGTGCCGGCGCAGCGCGATGATCGCCGCCGCGACGCCCAGGTCCAGCGGGTCGTCGCCGGGCACCGGGAGCTGCTCCGCGGCGGCGGCCGAACGCAGCACCTCTGCACTCGCGGCCACGCCGAGGTCGCCCTCGACGGTGCGCCGCGCCGCGGGCACGCCGACCGCCTCGCGGCCCAGGGTCGCCTGCTCCGCGTCGGGGTCGGGCACGCAGTACACGTCGGTGGTCGCGCCGCCGACGTCCAGCACGACCACGCCGGGCTCCTCCGTCCTCGACCGGGCGGCCGCGAGCACGCTCACCCCCGCCAGCACGGCGTCCGGCGTCACCGTGCGCACCCACTGGACCAGCCGCGGGTCGGTCGAGAGCCGGTCGCCGCCGATGACGTGCCGGAGGAACACCTCCCGGATCGCCGCCCGCGCCGACTCGGGGGCCAGCCGGCCGATGTCGGGCAGCACGTTGTCCGCCTCGGTCACCGGCAGCCCGCCGGTCCGCAGCACGGCGGCCACCTCGTCCCGCACCGCGGCGTTCCCGGCCAGCACGACCGGGACGGACCCACGAAGGACCCCGCTGCCCCCCAGCGCTCGCACGCTCGCGCTGGGTCCCTGCAGCGGCGCCGAAGAGGCCAGTGCCACCGCGTTGTGCCGCAGCACCGAGGCCTCTCCGCCGTCGGTGCCGCCGACCAGCAGGACGACGTCCGGCGCGACCTCGGCCAGCGCCGCCAGCCCGGCGTCGTCCAGCGGGCCCGCGGCCACGTGCACCACCCGCGCCCCGGCCGACAGCGCGGCGCGGTGCCCGGCCTCGGCGCTGATCAGCTCCTCGTAGCCGACCACCGCCAGCCGCAGTCCCCCGCCGGCGCTGGAACAGGCGAGCACCGGCGCGTCGGGGAGGTCGGCGAGCGCGGCGAGCACCCCGCGGACGACGTCCTCGGGATCAGTCGGCGCCTGCGCGGTGGCCAGCAGCTCGCCCGCGGGCAGCCCGACGAGAGCGGCCTTGGTCCAGGTGGAGCCGATGTCGACGCAGGCGACGGCGCTCACTCGCGGTGCAGCCCGGCCTCGGCCGCGCCGGCGGTCAGCGCTCCCAGCCCGAAGGCCTGCACCGGGCCCAGCGCGCCGGCGTCCCGCGCCCCGTGCTCGGCGGCGTGCGTGGCACCCCAGGCCAGCAGCTCGGCGGTCAGCCCGTACGGCTCGGGTCCGGCCAGCTCCACCCGGCTGACCAGGGCGCCCGACCGGTCCCGGACCTCGGCGACCGCGCGGGTGCTGGCCTCGGCGAGGGTGCGCTCCGACGGCCCCTCGGCAACCCGGCCGCCCACCAGCGAGGCCAGCCACCGCGTGCCGTGATGGGCCAGCGGCAGCCGGCCCGCGGCGGCCGCCAGCGGGGCCAGCCGGTGCGCGACCGGGGTGAGCGCGCCGAACCAGTCCAGGTGGACGCCGACCTCCTGCAGCGTCGGGGCGAGGTCGGGCAGGGTGAGGTGCTCGGAGCCGCCGATCGACAGCCCGCGGCGGGGTCGGCCGGCGGCCTCGAACCGCCACAACCGCCGTCCGGCGACCTCCTGCGCCAGCCGGCCGCCGGTGAACACGGGGCCGGGCTCGAGCAGCACCCCCATCAGCGAGACCAGCGTGCCGCGGGAGAAGGCCTGCCCGGAGGTGCCGTCGAGGGCGTACCCGACGTCGACGCGGTGCGCCCGGTCGCCGGCCTCGGTCAGCGCCAGCGCGCCGGCGAGCACGCCGGGGACGTAGTCCAGCCCGAAGGCCGGCACCAGGGTCGCGCCGGTGACCGCCGCGCGGGGACCGGCCCGCTCGAACACCCGGCGCAGGAACGGCGGCTCGCCGGTGGAGTCCAGGTAGACCGCGCCGGCGTCGACGGCGGCCTCGACCGCGGGCCAGCCCAGCCGGAGGAACGGCCCGACGGTGCTGACCAGGACGTCGCCGTCGCCGAGCAGCGCCCGCACCGAGGCCGGGTCGGCGGCGTCCGCGCGTGCGGTCTCCAGGCCGCCGAGCCGCTCGGCCGTCCCCGCCAGCCGGTCGGGATCGCGGCCGGCGAGCACCGGCCGCGCACCGCGGGCCACGAGCGCCTCCGCCGTCCGGCCCCCCGTGTAGCCGGTCGCGCCGAAGAGGACGATGCGGGCGGTCACCCTGGCGACCCTAGCCCGCGACTGTCGATCACCGTTCCGGGTGGCGGGGCGGCGGCGTCATCGAGCCGGACCCTTTCCGCAGCAGCCCAGCGGAGCGCCCCGGCCCCGGCGGTTTCCGCGGAAACCGCCGACGGCGACGCGCGAGGCGCGCGCCCCACACGGGGACGCGCGCCTCGGCTGCTCAGTGCTGGACGGCCTTCTCCGCACCGATGCCGGTGAGCGCCCGCACCTCGAGCTCGGCCCACTTCTCCTCGTTCGGCCGCTCCTTGGACAGGACCGTGCCCAGCCAGCCGAGGAAGAACGACAGCGGGATGGACACCAGGCCCGGGTTGCTGAGCGGGAACCAGGAGAAGTCGACGTCCTGGAGCAGTGAGGTGCTCTTGCCCGTCGCCTCGACGATCGGCGCCCCCGACACCACCGGCGAGAAGATGATCAGGGTGATACAGGCGATCAGCCCGCCGTACATCGACCACAGCGCGCCCTGGGTGGTGAAGCGCTTCCAGAACAGCGTGTAGAGGATGGTCGGCAGGTTCGCCGACGCGGCGACGGCGAACGCCAGCGCCACCAGGAAGGCGATGTTCAGCCCGGCCTGGAGCGCCAGGATCCCCAGCCCGATCGAGATGGCGCCGATGATGATCGCGGTGATGCGGGCGACCCGCACCTCTCCGTTCGGCGCCACCTTGCCCTTCTTGATCACCGATGCGTAGACGTCGTGCGCGAACGAGGCCGACGCGGTGATGGTCAGGCCCGCGACGACCGCGAGGATCGTGGCGAACGCGACGCCGGCGATGATGCCGAGCAGCACCGTGCCACCGAGCTCGAACGCCAGCAGCGGTGCCGCCGCGTTCACCGCCCCCGGCGCGCCCAGGATCCTCTCTGGGCCGACGAGCGCACCCGCCCCGTAGCCGATCACCAGGCTGAACAGGTAGAAGATGCCGATCAGCCAGATCGCCCACACGACCGAGCGTCGGGCGTCCTTGGCCGTGGGCACCGTGTAGAAGCGCATGAGCACGTGCGGCAGGCCCGCCGTCCCGAGCACCAGGGCCAGGCCGAGGGAGACGAAGTCCAGCTTGGACGTGCTCGTCGCGCCGTACTGCGCGCCGGGGGCGAGGACGTCGCGGCCTTCGACGGCGTTCTCCACCGAGGCGCCGAGCAGCGCCGACAGGCTGAAGCCGAACTGGGCGAGCACCCACAGGGTCATGACCAGCGCGCCGGCGATCAGCAGCGAGGCCTTGATGATCTGCACGTACGTGGTGCCGCGCATGCCGCCGACCAGCACGTAGATGATCATGAGCGCGCCCACGAGGACGACGACCAGCGCCTGCGCCGCCTCGCCGGTGACCCCGAGCAGCAGGGTCACCAGGCCGCCGGCGCCGGACATCTGCGCCAGCAGGTAGAACAGCGAGACCGCGAGGGTGGAGATCGCCGCCGCCGTCCGGACCGGTCCCTGCCGCATCCGGAAGGCCAGGACGTCGGCCATCGTGAAGCGCGCGGTGTTGCGCATCAGCTCGGCGACCAGCAGCAGCGCCACCAGCCAGGCGACGAGGAAGCCGATCGAGTAGAGGAACCCGTCGTAGCCGAAGACCGCGATCGCGCCGGCGATGCCGAGGAACGAGGCCGCGGACAGGTAGTCGCCGGCGATCGCGAGCCCGTTCTGGGTGCCGCTGATGTTGCGGCCGGCCGCGTAGTAGTCGGCGGCGCTCTTGTTGGTGCGGCTGGCCCGGAACGTGATGACCAGCGTGATCGCGACGAAGACCGCGAAGATCGAGATGTTGACGGCCGGCTCGCCGATGGTGCCCGAGTCGGCGGCGAGGATCGCGTCAGCCACGGGTGCCGCCCTTGGTCAGGGTCGGGCCGTCGCCGCGGTCACCGCGGTCACCGCGCGCGTACTCGTGGTGCTCGAGGCGCTCGCGCATCTCGTCGGCGATGGGGTCGGTCTGCCGGTTCGCGTGCGCGACGTACAGGTGGGTGATGACGAACGTCGTCACGAACTGCAGCAGCCCCAGGAGGATGCCGAGGTTGACGTTGCCGAAGACCCGGGTGGACATGAGGTCCGGTGCGTAGGTCGAGAGCAGGACGTAGAGCAGGTACCAGCTCAGGAAGGCGACGGTCATGGGGAAGGCGAAGCGCCGGAAGCGCCGCTTCAGCTCCGTGAACTCCGGCGAGTCCTGGGCCTCGCGGTACTCCTCCGGTGTCAGCAACCTGCGCTCGTCTGGTTGTGTCACGGTGCGTCCTCCCCTGTAGGCCCCCGGTGACCAGCGGAATCGTGATCGGGATCACTGTAGAGAGGGCTCCCGCCGTCGTCTCCTCATCGAGACCTATCCGTGTCACGACCGTCTGTTCGGCGTAACCGTGCGGGAACGCGCCGACGGTGCAATGGGTCATGGCCACATCTGCAGGCAGGTCGACGGGGTGGTTCCCGGTGGCGCGGGCCGACGACGTCGGGACGCGGCCGGTGGCGGTGGGCGCCGGCGGACAGGAGTACGTCGTGGTCCGGCTGCGCCCCGGCGGCGAGGTGAGCGCGTTCCCGGCCCGCTGCCCGCACCGGCTGGTGCCGCTGGCGGCGGGGGAGGTCGTCGACGGACGGCTGCAGTGCCCGTACCACGGCTGGCAGTTCGACGGCGAGGGCCGCTGCGTCTCCATCCCGTCCCTGGGCGCCGAGGGGACGCCGCCCCCGCGGGCCGACCTCACCGTGCCCTGGGCGGTGGAGGAGCGGCACGGCTGGGTCTGGCTGGCACCGGAGCGCACCACCGTCCCCGTGCCGCCGCGGCCGGCCGGAGCGGCGACGGTGGAGCCGGCGCCCGGGGTCCCCGCTCCCGACGGCCCGGTGCTCGGCAACCTCGACCCGGCGCTGGACGGCGCCTGGCACCCGGTGGCGCTCTCCCGCGAACTGCTCCCGGGCGGCTGGCTGCAGGTGCGGCTGCTGGGCCGCACCTGGATGATCCGCCGGACGCGGTCCGGCCTGGACGTCGACCCGCCCGCGTACGGCGTCCGCGAGCGCCTCGGAGTGGTGTGGCTGGCCCCGGCCGAGCCGCGCGACCTGCCGCTGGAGGTGCCCGAGGACGCCGACCGGCGGTTCGTGAGCACCTGGCTGACGCCGGTGCGCTCGCCCGGCCCGGCGGGACCGCTGGCCGACACCTTCTTCGACGTCGCGCACGCCCCGTTCGTGCACAGCCGGATCGGCGGCCCACCGGAGGCCGCGGAGGTCCCCCCGTTCGCGGTCGTCCCCGAGGACGGCGGCTTCCGGGCCGAGCTGGAGCGGGCGTACGAGACGCCGCACCACCCCGACGGCGTCGACGGGGCGCCGGTGCGGCGCCGGGCCACCTACACCTACCGGGTGCCCTTCCAGCTGCGGCTGCGGCTGGACTCGCCGGACTCCGGGGCCGTCACCACGATCCTGTGCCTGCTGCAGCCCGAGGACGCGGACTCGACCCGCGTCTACACCCGGATGCTCATGTCGGCCGGCCCCGGCGAGCGGCTGCCCGGCCCCGACCTGCTCGCCCGCGAGGTGGCCATCCAGCGGGCGGTGCTCGCCGAGGACCTCGCGCTCCAGGCCCGGCTCCCCGACGCCGGACTGCCGCTGAGCACGCGGGACGAGCTGCACGTGCGGGCCGACCGGCCCGGTGTCGCGCTGCGGCAGGCGCTCTGCGACTTCGTGCGGGCCGCCTCCGGGCTGCGCGGAGCCGCGTGACGGTCACTCCGCGGGCAGCGGCTCCCCGCACGCCGCGCACCGCGTGGGCGGGTCCTCCTCGGCCATCCGCCCGCAGGCCGGGCAGACCCGCTGCAGCCAGCAGGCCGGGTCGCCGCCCTCCGGCTCGGCGGGACGGCGCGACCCCGGTCGGAGCGGAGCGGGCGCGGGCTCGTCGGACGTCACCGGCACATCATGGCCGCGGGCTGGGATGCTGGCGGGCGTGCCGTCCCCCGCTGCCCTCCGCACCGCACTCGCCGTCGTCGCCACCCTCGCCGGGCCGGCCGCCTGGGTGACACGTGCCGCCTGGGGGCTGCCGACCGCGCTCGGCGCCAGCCGGCGGGAGGTGCGGCCGTACGTCGTCGGGTCGCCGCAGTTCTCGGAGGGCCGCTTCCACAACCGGGTCGCCACCCCGTCGCTGCCGCCGGCCAGCGCCCGCCGCGGCCTGCTCCGCCAGATGCACGAGGAGCGGCACACCGGGCTGCCGGCGCGCCCGGTGCCGCTGGTGCGCCCGGAGCTCCCCGCGGAGGCGGCCGAGCTCGCGGTGACCTGGTTCGGCCACTCCAGCGCGCTCATCGAGGTCGACGGGCGCCGGGTGCTGGTCGACCCGGTGTGGGGCGAGCGCGTCTCGCCGTCCCCCCTGCTCGGCCCGACCCGCCTCCACCCGGCGCCGGGGCCGCTCGCCGACCTGCCGCGGGTGGACGCCGTCCTCGTCTCGCACGACCACTACGACCACCTCGACCTGCCCACCGTCCGTGAGCTGGTGCGGACCCAGACCGCGCCGTTCGTCGTACCGCTGGGGATCGGCGCCCACCTGCGCGGCTGGGGCGTGCCGGAGGAGCGGATCGTCGAGCTGGACTGGGAGGGCGCGGCCACCGTCGCGGGGCTGACGCTGACCTGCACCGAGGCGCGGCACTTCTCCGGCCGGTTCTTCGCCCGGGACACCACGCTGTGGGCCTCCTGGGTGATCTCCGGGCCGCGGCACCGGGCGTTCTTCGGCGGCGACACCGGCTACACGCCCACCTTCGCCGCCATCGGCGCCCGCCTGGGCCCGTTCGACCTGACGCTGCTGCCGATCGGCGCCTACAACGACGCCTGGCAGTACATCCACATGACGCCGGAGGAGGCCGTCCGCGCCCACGGGGACCTCGGCGGGGGCCTGCTCGTGCCGATCCACTGGGCGACGTTCAACCTGGCGTTCCACCGCTGGGCCGAGCCGGTGCAGCGGCTGTGCGCCGCGGCGCAGCGGTCGGAGGTGCAGGTGGCGGTGCCGCGGCCGGGCGAGCGGGTCGACGTCCTGGCGCCGCCGCGGCTCACCGACTGGTGGACGTCGGTCGGGTCGGCCGCCGACGAGCCGGAGGTGGACGGCGACGCCGGGGCGGGCAGCTCGGTGCTGGCACGGGCGGCGTCCTGGCTGGTGGCCCGGCGGCAGGGCTGAGCGGAGTCGCTCGGCGGCGTGTCCGCACTCCAGCGACCCCGCTCAGCGCAGCAGCTTGGACATCCGCCGGTCGGCCAGCGGCTTGCCGCCGGTCTGGCAGGTCGGGCAGTACTGCAGCGAGGTGTCGGCGAAGCTCACCTCGCGGACGGTGTCGCCGCAGACCGGGCACGGCAGCCCGGTGCGGGCGTGCACCTGCAGCCCCGAGCGCTTCTCGCCCTTCATCGTCGCCGCCTGCTGGCCGACCTGGCGGTCGAGCGCGTCGGTGAGCGTCGCCCGTATCGCGTCGTAGAGCCGGATCAGCTCGTCGTCGTCGATCCGGTTGGCCATCTTGAACGGCGACAGCCGGGCGGCGTGCAGGATCTCGTCGGAGTAGGCGTTGCCGATGCCGGCGATCACGGTCTGGTCGGTGAGGGTGCCCTTGAGCTGGCCGGAGCGCCCGCCGAGCAGCGCCGCGAACTGCTCGCGGTCGACGGCGAGCGCGTCGGGGCCCAGCCGGGCGATGCCGGGCACCTCGGCCGGCGTCCGGACGACGTACACCGCCAGGCCCTTGCGGGTGCCCTGCTCGGTGAGGTCGAAGCCGTTGCCGTCGTCGAGGTGCACCCGCAGGGCCAGCGGGCCCTTGCCCGGCTTGGGCGGGGCGGCCGGGAGCCCGGTGCGCCAGTGCAGCCAGCCGGCCCGCGCCAGGTGGACGACGAGGTGCAGCCCGGAGACGTCGAGGTCGAGGAACTTCCCGTGCCGCGCGACGCCGGTCAGCTCCAGTCCCGCCAGCGCGGACAGCGGCGGGTCGAAGGTCTTGATCGCCTGGACGGCGGCCAGGTCGACCCTGGTCACCACCTTGCCGATGGCGTTGTCGCGGAGGAACGCGGTCAGCGCCTCCACCTCGGGCAGCTCGGGCACCGGGTCATGATGCCCTGCTCAGCGCCGTCCCCGCCGTCCCCCGATCCGGGCGGTTTCCGCGGAAACCGGCGCCGTCGCGGCCCCGTCCGGAGGCTCGCCCCGAGCCTGCGAGGGGTGAGTGGGACGGGGTCCTTTCTCAGTCGGTGTCGTCGTCGCTGACCGGGGCGGTGGCGCCGGGCTCGTGCCGGGCCTGGTCGGCGACCGCGGCGGCGACCGCCTGCGTGACGGCGGGGTCGAACACGCTCGGGATGATGTAGTTGGCGTTGAGCTGGTCGTCGCGGACCACCGCGGCGATCGCCTCGGCCGCCGCCAGCAGCATGCCGTCGCTGATCTCCCGGGCCCGCGCGTCGAGCAGGCCGCGGAACACGCCGGGGAACGCGAGCACGTTGTTGATCTGGTTCGGCAGGTCGGAGCGGCCGGAGGCGACGACGGCGGCGTACTGCCGGGCGCGGACCGGGTCGACCTCCGGCGTCGGGTTGGCCATCGGGAAGACGACGGCGTCCGACGCCATCCGGGCGAGGTCCTCCGGGCGCAGCACGTTGCCCGCGCTGACCCCGATGAAGACGTCGGCGCCGTCGAGGGCGTCGGGCAGCTCGCCGCGCACGCCGTCGGGGTTGGTGCGCGCGGCCAGCTCGCGCTTGGCCGGGGAGAGCCGCTCGTCGTCGGGCGAGAGGATGCCCTCGCGGTCCCACACCAGCACGCGGCGGGCGCCGGCCTTGAGCATGAGGTGCACGATCGCCGTCCCGGCCGCACCGCCGCCGGCGACGACGATCTTCACGTCCTCGAGCCGCTTGTCCACGACCCGCAGGGCGTTGCGCAGTGCGGCCAGCGCGACGATCGCCGTCCCGTGCTGGTCGTCGTGGAAGACCGGGATGTCGAGCTTCTCGCGCAGCCGGGCCTCGATCTCGAAGCAGCGCGGCGCGGCGATGTCCTCGAGGTTGATGCCGCCGAAGCCGGGGGCGATCAGCTCGACGGTGCGCACGATCTCGTCGACGTCCTGGGTGTCCAGGCAGATCGGCCACGCGTCGATGTCGGCGAACCGCTTGAACAGGACGGCCTTGCCCTCCATGACCGGCATCGCCGCGCCCGGGCCGATGTCGCCGAGGCCCAGCACCGCGGAGCCGTCGGTGACGACGGCGACGGTGTTGCCCTTGATCGTCAGCCGGCGGACGTCGTCGGGGTTGTCCGCCAGCGCGAGGCACACCCGCGCGACGCCGGGCGTGTAGGCCATCGACAGGTCGTCGCGGGTCTTCAGCGGCACCTTCGAGGCGACCTCGAGCTTGCCGCCGAGGTGCAGCAGGAAGGTCCGGTCGCTGACCTTGCGGACCTTCACCCCGGGGACGGAACGCAGCGCGTCGACCATCTCCTCGGAGTGCGCGGCGTCCGCGGCCGAGCAGGTGACGTCGACGGTCAGGCCGTCGGAGCGGGAGTCGACGACGTCGATCGCGGTGACCGCGCCACCGGCGGTGCCGACCGCCGTGGCGATCCGGCCGATCGAGGCGGGGTCGCCGTCGGCGGTGAGCCGGACGGTGATCGAGTAGGACGCCGAGGTGACCGGCCCGCGGGGCGGCGTCGCCGGCCCGCCGAGGGCGGTGTCGTCGGTGCTGGGCGTGGCTGCGGTGTCGGTGCTCATGGCGGGTGCCATCGTCCCACTCCTGCCGGGTGCCGACTCCCTTGCGGTCACAACGGTCGGCCGGGGCTCAGGTCGGCGGCCGCGACACCCGGCCCTCGGCCCGGGCCTTGAGCCCGTCGCAGAACTGCCGGAACGACGGGTTGAGGTCCGGCGTGGTGCGCCCGAGCAGGCCGGCGAGCGGGCCGGTGTGGTCCTCGCGGACGGTGAGCGCCGTGCCGCCGTCCTCCTGCCGGTCGAGCCGGTAGGTGCGCTCGATGACGGCGGCCCCGAGGGGCAGCCCGCCGCGCCAGCGCATGGCCTCGCCGGGGCGCAGCTCGGTGACGGTCACGACGAACGGGCGGCTGCGGATCATCGTGGCGTAGAGCGTGAGCCGCTCCCCGAGCGCGACCCGGCCCTCCACCCGGTCGACGCCGGAGTTCCAGTCCCGCCAGCTGCCGACGTCGACCAGCACCGCCCACACCTGCTCGGGGCTCGCGTCGATCCGGGCGGCCGCCTCGAAGCTCCTCATCCCGTCACCCGGCCTTCACACCCGTGACCTGCAGGTACGTGTTGGGGACGACGATCCCCGGCCCGCCGCCGCGGGTGAAGCTCCCCCACATGTCGCTGAACTCGCGCTCGAGGGCGTCCCGCCCGAGGTCGTCGAGCCGTTCCCACGCCACGTGCACCGGGCCGAACCAGTCCCGGTAGCGCTGCCACTGCGCCGCGACCGAGGGGGCGGTGAACTCGACGGTCCGCTCGCTGTGCTTCACCTGGCGCAGCGCGCCGCGGTCGAAGATCCCCTGCACGCCCTCGGGCGTCCCCCACCGCAGCGGCTCTCCGGCGGCGTCCTCCGGGTCGTGCCGGGCGAGCAGCGCCAGCAGCCGCCCGCCGGGCGCCTCCGGCCGCCACGCGGTCAGGCCCAGCCGGCCGCCCGGCCTGAGCACCCGCACCAGCTCCCGGGCGGCCTGCTCGGGGTCGGCGGCGAACACCACGCCGAAGGTGGAGACGACGACGTCGAAGGAGTCGTCGGGGAACGGCAGCTCTCCGGCGTCGGCGACCTCGGTGCCGATGGTCAGACCCTCGACCTCGGCCCGGCGGAGGGCGTACTCCAGCAGCTCGGGGACGAGGTCGCTGCACACCGCGTCGGCGTCGCGGCGGGCGGCGGCCAGCGCCGTGTTGCCGGTGCCGCCGCCGACGTCGAGCACGCGGTCGCCCGGACGGACGCCCAGGTCGGCGACGAGCTGCTCGCTGCAGGGCACCAGCCGGACACCGACCTTCTGGTAGTCGCCGGCCGCCCAGACCTCGCGGCTCCGCGCGGCGGTGGAGGCCGTCATGCCCGCAGTGTGCCCTCCGTCACACCGGCCCGGAAGTGGCGGGGGCGGTCGTGAGGCGCGGGGCGACGTCGCCGGCGCCCGCCCGGTCGGGGTCGGCCGCCAGCTCCCGGGCCCAGGCGACCAGGCCGGGGGCGTCGACGTCGTGCGGCGGGTCGGCGGCGTAGGCCGCGACGTTGCCGGCGCCGCGCTCGAGCAGCGTGGCCGCCCCGCGCGGGTTGCCGCGGCCGACGTGGGTCAGCCCGACGGCGAGCTGCGCCAGGCCCCGCCAGAGCTGCCGTTCGGCCTCCGGGGCGGACTTCCAGGCGTCCTCGAGCACCTCGTGGGCGTGGAACGGCCGGCCGGCGTCCAGCAGCCGCTGCGCCTCGGCGAGGGCGTCGGCCGGGGCACGCACCAGTCCCTCGGGGGCGCGCTCCACCCCGGCCTCCCCGTACGGCAGCGGCCGGCCCAGGGCGTCGCGGGGGCGGGCGTTGCGCGCCCGGCCGGCGGGATCGCGGTCGCGGTCGGCGTCCATCCCCCGATCCTGACCCCGATCCCGGCCGACGGCCTTGTCCTGTCGGTGGTCGCGTGCAGGATGGGCACCGAGGACGGCCGCACGACGGGCCGCCCCCGCACCGACCCGCGGTCGACGTCGTCGACCGGTCCGGACCTGGAGGGGGTGGGGCCCGTGGCCCCGGTCATCGAGGAGCGCTCGGTCGCGCTCGACCTGGAGACCGCCGCGGCGCAGGTCGCCGGCGCGGCACTGCGGCCCGGCCCGGTGGGCGCCGTCGGCCTGGAGCTCGAGGCCCACCTGGTCGACCTCGCCGATCCCGCCACCCGCGTGCCGTGGGCGCGGATCGGCCGAGTCGTCGACGCGCTGCCCGCCCTGCCCGGCGGCAGCCGGGTCACCCTCGAGCCCGGCGGGCAGGTGGAGCTCTCGGGTCCGCCGCTGGCCGGCGTCGTCGAGGCGGTGGCGGCGCTGCGCGCCGACCGGGACGCGCTGGCCGCCGCCCTGGCCGGCGAGCGGCTCGGGCTCGCGCCGGTCGGCGCCGACCCGCTGCGCCCGCCGCGGCGGGTCAGCCCGCAGGCCCGCTACACCGCGATGGAGGAGCACTTCGCCGCCGTCGGCTGCGCGGAGGCGGGAACGGCGATGATGACGGGCACGGCGTCGCTGCAGGTCAACCTGGAGGCCGGTCCGCGGAGCGGGTGGAGCCGGCGGGTCGCGCTGGCCCACCAGCTCGGGCCGGTGCTGGTCGCCGTCTCCGCCTGCTCCCCGCTCGCCGCGGGCCGGGCGACCGGCTGGGCGTCGCACCGCCAGCAGGTGTGGGGGGAGATCGACCAGGCCCGGTGCGGCCCGCTCCTGGGCGGCGCCGACCCGGCCGGCGAGTGGGCGGAGTACGCCCTCTCGGCGCCGGTCATGCTCGTCCGGGACCCCACCACCGGCGGAGCCGCGCCGGTGCGGGGGCGGGTGCCGTTCGGCGCGTGGGTCACCGGGGCGGCGCCGCTGGGGGGCCGCCGGCCCACCGCGGCGGACCTGGACTACCACCTGACCACGCTGTTCCCCCCGGTCCGGCCGCGCGGCTACCTGGAGATCCGCTACCTCGACGCGGCGCCCGAGCCGTGGTGGCCGGCGCTCGCGGCGGTGACGGCGACGCTGCTCGACGACCCCCGCGCGGCGGTCCGGGCCGCCGCGGCCAGCGCACCGGTCGCCGGCGCGTGGAGCCGGGCCGCGCACCGGGGACTGGCCGACCCCGCCCTGCACGCCGCCGCCCGCGCTTGCCTGGCGGCCGCGTGCGACGCCGTCCCCCGGCCGCTGCGGCCGGAGGTCGAGGCCCTGGCCGAGCTCGTCGACGGCGGCTCCAGCCCGGGCGACGCCCTGCTCCGGGCCGCCCGGGCCGGCGGCCCCACCGCCGCCCTGCTCGCGGCCGTGGAGGTGCCGGCGTGAGCGACCTGCGGGAGGTCCTCGCCCGCGAGCTGACCGGCGCCCGCACGCGCACGCTGCAGCTCACCGACCACGACGACCCCGAGCTGCTGCGCCAGCACACCCCCCTGCTCAGCCCGCTGGTGTGGGACCTCGCGCACATCGGCCAGCAGGAGGAGCTGTGGCTGCTCCGCGGCGGCGACAGCGCCTGCCCGGGGCTGCTGCCGTCCGGCGTCGAGGCGCTCTACGACGCGTTCCGCCAGCCCCGCGCCGTCCGGTCGCGGCTGCCGCTGCTGCCCCCGGTCGAGGCGCGGGCGTTCTGCGCCGAGGTGCGCGGCCGGGTGCTGGACCGGCTGGACCGCTTCGGGGCGGACGACGACCCGTTCGACGTCGCGATGGTGGCCAGCCACGAACAGCAGCACGACGAGACGATGCTGCAGGCGCTCAACCTGCGCCCCGGCCCGCCGTTGCTCGGTGCCGGCGCACCACTCCCGCCGGGGCGGCCGGGCGTCGCGGGCGGCTCGGTGCTCGTGCCGGGTGGGGAGTTCGTGCTCGGGGTGGACGCCGCCGACGAGCCGTTCTCGCTGGACAACGAGCGGCCGGCGCACGTCGTCGACGTCCCGGCGTTCCGCATCGGCCGGGTGCCGGTGACCACCGCCGAGTTCGCCGCCTTCGTCGCCGACGGCGGGTACGCGACGCCGCGGTGGTGGTCCGAGCGCGGGTGGGCGCACCGGGTGGAGGCCGGGTTGGTCCGGCCGCAGTTCTGGGGGGCCGACGGCACCCGCACCCGCTTCGGCGTCGTCGAGGCCCTGCCCCCGGACGAACCGGTCCAGCACGTCACGTACTTCGAGGCCGAGGCGTACGCCGCGTGGGCCGGGGC
Source organism: Geodermatophilus sp. CPCC 205506 (assembly GCF_051383635.1). Taxonomy (NCBI): domain Bacteria; kingdom Bacillati; phylum Actinomycetota; class Actinomycetes; order Geodermatophilales; family Geodermatophilaceae; genus Geodermatophilus; species Geodermatophilus sp. CPCC 205506. The sequence continues at coordinate 133,999 of NZ_JALPKP010000007.1, forward strand.
GACCGGCGCCGTCCCGCCCGGCGCCCGGCTCCCGACCGAGGTCGAGTGGGAGAAGGCCGCGGTCTGGGACCCCTCCACCGGCCGGCGCCGGCGCTTCCCGTGGGGCTCGGCCGAGCCGACGCCGGCCCTGGCCAACCTCGGCGGCGCCGCGCTGCGCCCGGCCCCGGTGGGCGCGTATCCCGCGGGCGCGTCGGCGTACGGGGCCGAGCAGCTGATGGGGGACGTCTGGGAGTGGACGTCGTCGCCGTTCCGGCCCTGGCCCGGGTTCCGGCCGATGCGCTACGCCGACTACTCGGCGCCGTTCTTCGGCGGCGACCACCGCGTGCTGCGCGGCGGCTCGTGGGCGGTCGGGCCGTCGATCCTGCGACCGAGCTTCCGCAACTGGGACCACCCGGTCCGCCGGCAGCTGTTCGCCGGGTTCCGGCTGGCCTGGCCGGTCGAGGGCAGCGCCTGATGTGCCGACACCTGGCTTGGCTCGGCCGGCCGCGGACGCTGGCCGCCCTGGTGCTCGAGCCGCCGTCCTCGCTGCTGGTGCAGTCGTGGGCGCCCCGCCGCCAGCGGTACGGCACGGTGAACGCGGACGGCTGGGGCGTGGGCTTCTTCGTCCCGGGCCGGGCCGGGCCTTCGCGCTGGCGCTCCGCGCGGCCGCTCTGGGCCGACCCCTCGTTCGCCTCGGTCGCCCCGGTGCTGGGCTCGGGGTGCGTGGTGGCCGCCGTCCGGTCGGCGACGGTCGGCATGCCGCTCGAGGAGGGCGCCGTGGCGCCGTTCACCGACGGCCGGTGGCTGCTCTCGCACAACGGCCGGGTGGACCGCGCGGTGCTCCCGGCGGTGCGGGACGCCGAGTCCACCGTCGACAGCGCGCTGCTGGCCGCCCTGGTGTTCGCGCGGGGTCCGGAGACCCTCGGCGCGACGGTGCGCGAGGTCGCCGCCGCCGACCCGGCCGCCCGGCTCAACCTGCTCGCCGCCGACGGCACCCGGCTGCTGGCCACCACGTGGGGCGACACGCTGTCGGTGCTGACCACCCCCGACGGCACGGCGCTGGCCAGCGAGCCGTGGGACGACGACCCGCGGTGGACCGACGTCCCCGACCGCTCCCTGGTCGAGGTGACGCCCCCCGACGGGCTGGCGATCACCCCGCTGACCTGACCCCGACCCGCCGGCCGACCCGCCCCGAGGAGACCCGTGACGATCTCGCTGACCAGCCACCTCGTCCCCGCCGACGCGGCCGCCGCGCTGCGTGCCGACGCCCTGGCCGGCCTGACCGCCCGACCGAAGTCCCTGCCGCCGCGGTGGTTCTACGACGCCCGCGGCAGCGAGCTGTTCGACGAGATCACCCGCCTGCCCGAGTACTACCCGACCCGCGCCGAGCGTGCCGTGCTCACCGCGCACGCCGCGGAGATCGCGGCCGGCTCCCGGGCCGACGTCCTCGTCGAGCTCGGCAGCGGCACGTCGGAGAAGACCCGGCTGCTGCTGACCGCGCTGCGCGATGCGGGCACGCTGCGCCGGTTCGTGCCCTGCGACGTCGATCCGTCGGTGCTCCGGGCCGCCGGCGCGGCGATCACCGCGGAGTACCCCGGGGTCGAGGTGGCGGCGGTGGTCGGCGACTTCACCCGGCACCTGCGCGAGCTGCCCCGGTCCGGCCGCCGGCTGGTCGCCTTCCTCGGCTCCACGATCGGCAACCTCGAGCCGGAGCCCCGGGCGGCCTTCCTCGCCGAGCTGGCGGGCACCCTGCAGCCCGGCGACTCCTTCCTGCTCGGCACCGACCTGGTCAAGGACCGCGGCCGGCTGCTGCGCGCCTACGACGACGCGGCAGGGGTGACCGCCGAGTTCAACCGGAACGTGCTGGCCGTGCTGAACCGGGAGCTGGGCGCGTCGTTCGACCCGGCCACCTTCGAGCACGTCGCACTGTGGGACGACGAGCGCGAGTGGATCGAGATGCGGCTGCGCTCCCGGGTGGACCAGGTGGTGCACGTGGCCGCCCTCGACCTCGACGTCCCGTTCACCGCCGGGGAGGAGTTGCGGACCGAGGTGTCGGCCAAGTTCCGCCGTGAGGGGGTCGCGGCCGAGCTGGCCGCCGCCGGGCTGGCACTGACGCACTGGTGGACCGACCCGGACGGCGACTTCGCCGTCTCCCTGTCCGTACCCGCCTGAGACCGGGCTGTCCGCGCGGAGAGTCCGCGAGCCGCCAGCCCACCACCTGTTCTGCGCGTGCTCGTGCTCTGCCCACCACCGCGGGCAGAGCACGAAAGCAGCCGACCACCATGTCCCCTGCGAGAACTCGTGCTCTGCCCACCACCGTGGGCAGACCACGAGCTTCCCGGGAGGACGTGGTGGGGAGCGAGCCATCAGGTCGGCGTCGGTCTGCATCCACCGTCGCCGACGGCCCGGAAGGAGGGGGTGACAGACACCCCCCACCGGAAGGACCCGCACCGTGACGCGGACTCGCACCACCCTCGTGCTCGCCGCCGGCGCCACCGGCTCCCTGCTCGCCCTCGGGGCGTCCCCCGCCCTCGCCGCCGACACGGCGACGATCTCGGTCCTGCACGGGGTGCCCGACACCCCGGTCGACGTCTACGCCAACGGCGAGCGGCTCCTCGACGACTTCCAGCCCGGCACCCTGACCGACCCGCTCGAGGTGCCCGCCGGCGACTACGACCTCGCCCTCTTCCCCGCCGACGCCCCGGACGCCTCCGGCAGCCCGCTGCTGTCGGCCGACGGGGTCGCGGTCCCGGCCGGCGCCAACGCCACGGTCGTGGCCCACCTCAGCGCCGACGGCGCGCCGACGCTCACCCCGTTCGTCAACGACACCTCGGCCGTCCCGGCCGGTCAGGCACGGGTGGTGGTCCGCCACACCGCCGCCGCCCCGGGCGTGGACGTGCGCGCCGGCGGCCAGGTCGTCGCCCCGAACCTGACCAACCCGAACGAGGCCTCGCTCACCGTTCCGGCGGGCACCATCAGCGCCGACGTCGTCCTCGCCGGTACCGGCACCGTCGCGATCGGCCCGGCCGACCTGACGCTGCAGGAGGGCGCGACCACGATCGTCTACGCCTGGGGCTCCCAGGAGGCCGGCTTCGACCTCGCCGTCCAGACGATCTCCGGCTCGCACTCCGCACCCTCCGGCGTCCCCGGCGGCACCGCGGGCCTGGCCGACGAGGGTGGCTTCCCGGCCCCGCTCGCGGCGCTGTCGCTGGCCGGTCTGGCCGCCGCGGGCCTCGCCGCCCGCCGGCTGGCCGGCAGCCGGGTCTGACCCGGGCGCGGGGAGGGATCGGCATGCGTCGCGCCGCCGCCGGCGTGGTCCTGGGGCTGACCGTGGCGGTCGGGACACCGGCCGCCTGGCAGCTGACCCGGGAGCCGGCGGCGGCGGGCGTGCCGGTCGCGCAGGCCCTCCCCGCACCGTCGGTGCCGTCGCCGGCCACCTCGGCCGCGGCACCGGCGGTCGCCACCCGGGACGCCGCCCCGGTCGCCGTCGCGCAGGTGCCGGCGCCCCTGCGGCTGGCCGTGCCGGCCCTCGGGATCGACGCCCCGGTGGACCCGGTCGGGGTGCGCTCCGACGGCGCCATGGACCTCCCCGCCGACATCGGCCGAGTGGGCTGGTACCGGTTCGGGCCTGCGCCCGGTGCCGCGGGTTCGACCGTGCTCGCGGGCCACGTGGACGACCGCGAGCAGGGCCTGGGCGTGCTCGCCGGGCTCCGGCGGATCGAAGCCGGCACCGAGGTCGCCGTCACCGACGCGGCCGGCGCGACGACGCGCTGGCGGGTGGTCGCGCGCGAGGTCGTGACGAAGCAGGCGCTGCCGCTCGACCGGGTCTTCGGCCGCGACGGCCCGCCCCGGCTGGTGCTGGTCACCTGCGGCGGACCGTTCCTGCCGGAGTACGGCAGCTACCGGGACAACGTGCTCGTCGTCGCCGAGCCCCTACCGTGACCGGGCTCCTGGAACGCCGCGCCGCAGGGCCTAGGGTCGGGCGGGTGAGCAGCGACGTCCGCCCGGCCGGGGTCGCCCCCGAGCCGGACGACGCCGAGATCGGCCGGCGCTTCGCGGCCGGTGACGAGCAGGCCCTCGCCTGGGCCTACGAGCGGTGGGCGGGGCAGGTGCACGGCATGGCGGTGCGCGCCTTCGGACCCGGCCCGGACGCCGAGGACGTCACCCAGCAGACCTTCGTCTCCGCGTGGACCGGCCGCGCCGGGTACCGCCCCGACCAGGGCCCGCTCCCCGCCTGGCTGGTCGGCGTCTGCCGGCACAAGATCGCCGACGCCTGGGCGCGGCGGGACCGGCAGCGCCGCACCGCGGAGGCCGCGGTCGCCGAGGCCCAGTCCGCCCCCCAGCCGGCCGGCCAGTCGCTCGACACCACCGTCGCCGACCGGGTGCTGCTGCTCGGCGAGCTGGACCTCATCGGGCAGCCGCAGCGGGGCATCATCGAGCTGGCCTTCTTCGAGGACCTCACCCACGCCCAGATCGCCGCGCGCACCGGGCTGCCGCTGGGCACGGTGAAGAGCCACATCCGGCGCACCCTGGAGCGCCTGCGCACCCGGCTGGAGGTGGACGGTGCCGCACTGCACGCCTGAGCAGCTGGCCCTGGCCGCGCTCCGCGAACCGCTGCCGGCCGACGACGCCGCGCACCTGGAGACCTGCGAGCAGTGTCGGGCGGAGGTGGCCTCGCTGCGCCGCGGGGTGGACGCGCTCGCCGTCCCCGAGCTGGCCGCGCCGGGCGCCGCCGTCCCGCCGCCGCCCGCGGTGTGGTCGGCCATCGCCGCCGCCACCGGCGTCAGCACCGCACCGCGCCCGGAAGGGCCCGGGACCGCCCCTCCGGCGGTCGAGCCGGCCCCCGCCCCTCCGGCGACGGTCACCGTGCTCCGGCCGCGCCGTTCCCGGCTGCTGCTGGCCGCGGCGGCGGCCCTGGTCGTCGGCGCCGGCATCGGCGCCGCAGCGGTCGCCCTGCGCAGCGGAGACGACGACGGCCTCGCGGTGGCCGCGGCCGCGCTCGACCCGCTCGAGGGCAGCGACGCCTCCGGCCAGGCCCGCGTCGTGGAGCGCGACGACGGCACCCGGGTCCTGGAGCTGGAGCTGGACGCCGTTCCGCTCGAGGACGACTACTACGAGGTCTGGCTGCTGGACGAGGCGGTCTCCCGACTCCAGGCGGTCGGCGTGGTGCAGGGCGGCAGCGACGTCACCCTCGAGCTGCCCCCGGGCCTCGACCTCGGCGAGTACCCGGTGGTCGACGTCTCGGTCGAGCCGCTGGACGGCGACCCGTCGCACTCCGGGGTGTCGGTGGCCCGTGGCGTGCTCGACAGCTGAGCCGCGGGTCTCGCCTAGCGTGGTGGGGTGACCCTGCTCCACCCCGACCTCGTCCACGAGGACCTCGACAGCGCCTCGTGGCGCGCCGCGCGCCCCCGCCCCGCCGGGCGGCACCTCGACAGCGCCGCGTGCAGCCGGCAGAGCCACCGGGTGCTGGAGGCCGCCGCCCACCACGCCCGGCACGAGGCCGAGCTGGGCGGGTACGTGGCCGAGGCGACCGCCGACGACCTGCTGCAGCAGGGCCGGTCGGTGATCGGCGGGCTGGTCGGGATGGCCGCGGCCGACGTCGTCTTCGTCGAGTCGGCCCAGGCCGCGCTGGTCGCGCTGCTGTCCGGGTGGCGGCTGACGCCCGGGTCCCGGGTGGCCTGCCTGCCGGGCGAGTACGCGCCGAACGTCGCCCAGCTCCGGGCGGCGGGGCTGGTCCCCGAGCCGCTGCCCGTCGACGGCCTCGGCCGGGCCGACCTCGACGGCGTGGCCCGCCTGCTGGCCACCGACCCGCCGCGGTTCGTGCACCTGACGCACATCGGCAGCCACCGCGGGATCGTCCAGCCGGCCCGCGAGGTGGCCGCGTCGTGCCGGGACGCCGGGGTGCCGCTGGTGCTGGACGCGGCGCAGTCCCTCGGGCACGTCGGCACCGACCTGGGCGCGGACGTCGTCTACTCGACCTCCCGCAAGTGGCTGGCCGGACCGCGCGGGGTGGGCGTGCTGTGCGTGCGACCGGCGCTCACCGCGCAGCTCACGCCGGTCCTGGCCGAGGCGGGCGACGTCCCGCCGCTGCGCGCCTTCGAGTCGGGGGAGGCGCACGTCGCCGGCCGGGTCGGCCTGGTGCTGGCGGTGGGCGAGCACCTGGCCGCCGGGCCCGACCGCGTGCGCGAGCGGCTGGCGGCCCTCGGGCGGGCCGGGCGCGAGGTGCTGGAGGGCACGGCCGGGTGGCGGGTGGTCGAGCCGCTGGACGAGCCGACCGCGACCACGACGCTGCGCCCGCCGGACGGCGTCGACGTCGTCACCACGCGGGCGCGGCTGCTGACCGAGCACGGCATCGTGACCACCGCCATCGGCCCCGAGCGCGCGCCGGGGGAGATGACGGGGCCGGTGCTGCGGGTCTCCCCGCACCTCGATGCCACCGTCGACGACCTCGAGGCCCTCGCCACCGCCCTCTAGCGTCGGTTTCCGCGGAAACCGGCGCGCAGCGTCTGCCGGTTTCCGCGGAACCGACGGTCACACCGCCGCCTGGATCGCGGCGGAGACCCGCCGGTGGACGGCGAGCTGCTCGTCCAGCCCCGGGTGCACCGGGACGCCGTCCTCGACCACCGGCCGCCCCGCGACGACGGTGTGCCGCGCAGCGACCGGCCCGCACCGCAGCCACGCCTCGACCGGGTCCGACAGCGCCCCGGCGAACCGGACGCCGTCCAGCGCCCACACCACCAGGTCCCCGCACGCCCCGACCGACAGCTCGCCGATCTCCCCGGTGCGGCCCAGGCACGCGGCGCCGCCCCGGGTGGCCATCTCCAGCGCGTCCCGCGCCGACATCGCGGCCGCGCCGTGCCGGAGCTTCCCCTGCAGCATCGCCGTCCGGGCCTCCAGCCACAGCGACGCGGCGTCGGCGGACGACGACCCGTCGACACCCAACCCGACCGGCGCCCCGGCCGCCCGCAGCTCGGCGACCGGCGCCAGGCCGCTGCCCAGGATCATGTTCGACGACGGGCAGTGCGCCGCCCCCACCCGCGCGGCACCGAGCCGCTCGACCTCGGTCGTCGACGGCCAGACGACGTGGGCCAGCCACACCCGGTCGGTCATCCAGCCCACGTCCTCGAGCAGGTCCACCGGACGCCGGCCGAGCGTCTCCAGGCAGAACGCGTCCTCGTCCTGCGTCTCGGCGAGGTGGGTGTGCAGCCGGACGTCGAGGGTCTCGGCCAGCTCGGCGGTCCGGGTCATGAGCCCCGTCGACACGCTGAACGGCGAGCAGGGCGCCAGCGCGATCCGGGTCATCGCGGTCGGCGACCGGTCGTGGTGGAGGTCCACCAGGCGCTGCGAGTCGGCGAGGATCTCGTCGTCGTCCTGGACGACGGAGTCCGGGGGCAGCCCGCCGTCCTTGACCGACAGCGACATGGACCCGCGGGTGGGGTGGAATCGCACGCCGAGCTCGCGGGCGGCCGCGACCTCGGCCGAGATCAGGTCGCCGGCGCCGCGCGGGTGGACGTACAGGTGGTCGGTGGAGGTGGTGCAGCCCGACAGCGCGAGCTCGGTCAGCCCGACGTAAGCACTGACGTGCGCCGCCTCCTCGTCCAGCCGCGCCCACAGCGGGTAGAGGGTGACCAGCCAGTCGAACAACCCTCCGGTCAGCGCGGGCGCGAACGCGCGGGTGAGGTTCTGGTAGAGGTGGTGGTGGGTGTTCACCAGGCCCGGGGTGACCAGGCAGCCGCGGGCGTCGATGCGGCGGGCGGCGCCCGGCTGCGGGTCCGCCGGGCCACCGATCCCGCTGACCACCCCTCCGGTGACCGCCACCCAGCCGCCGGCGATCTCCCGCCGGTCGGCATCGACGGTGGCCAGCAGCTCGGCATCGTGCACCAGCAGGTCGGCGGGGGTCTCCACGCGCTGCATCCTGCCGACGGGGCGGGGCCGGGGAGAAGTCAGTCGACCCGCGTGATGCTGAACTCCGCCTGCTCGCCCTCCACCGCGGTGACCTCGATGCGGAAGCGGAACTCGTCGCCGTCGGGCTCCGTGGCGGTGCACACGGTGGTCGCCTCCACCTCGGCCTGCAGGTCGCCCGGGCAGCTCACCGTGGCCTCGGCGCCGAGCTGCTGCTGGAGGGCCTCGGCGACCTGGTCCTCGAGGGTGTCCCGCGCGACCGTCGGGCTGCCGCACGCCGTCAGTCCGAGGACGAGGGCGGGCAGGACACCGAGCAGCACCAGCGGGCCGGGGCGGGACACGGGCGGCTCCTCGGGACGGCGGCAGCGGCCTTGCGACCCTATCGGTGGCCGCGGGCTCCCCGGGCCGACGCCGGGCCGTCGGGCCCCGGCCGGAGGTCGATCAGCCCGCCGGACCGAGCAGCAGCCGGGCGACCGCCGGCGGCAACTCCCCGGACAGGGGACGCGCGCCGACCAGCCGGCCGGCCTCGGCCGGTGGCACGCCCACCGACTCGACCACCTCCAGCGCCTGGACGTCGGGCAGCGCCTCGAACCAGCGGCGGCCCAGCGCCGCCCGGCCCGCGGCGGTCGGCCGCCCCCACAGCCGCAGGCGGGCCATGCCGCCGTCGGGGAACACGTCCAGCCGCACCCGCTCGACCGGCGGGCCGCCGGCGAGCGCGAAGCGGTGCCGCGTGTCCGGCAGCAGGCGGGTGCGCGGCAGGACGACGACCTCGCCGTCGGGACCCGAGCCGGACACCGACGCCGACCCGGGGGCGTTGCCGAGGAAGTACGACGTGTCGAGCTCGGCGAGCGTGACGACCCCCTCGCAGGCCAGCGCCAGCTCCACCCAGTCGTTGCCGTCGTCGCGGCGGCGGGCGGTCTCCCAGCCCTCGCCCATCGAGCGGGTCAACCCCGGGGCGATCAGCTGCGTCGGCCGGCCGTAGAACTCGTTGCTCACGGCGGTGACGCGGCCGCCGGACTCCGCCGCGGCCAGGTCGAACGGGCCGGCGTCGACCAGCCGGGGGTCGGGGACGACGGTGCCGTGCACCCGCAGCCGCGCGACGCCGCCGTCCGGGTGGACGGTCAGCCGGACGTGGGTGACCCGCACGGTCGAGTCCACCGCGAAGACGTTGGCCGTGTCGCCGGCGAGATCCGACAACGGCACCAGCGGCTGCCAGTCGGCGCGCGCGAGCTCCGGCACGGCGGGGTGCCCCTCCACGGAGGCGCCCTCGACCGAGGCCCGGGCCGGGTGGTTGCCGGTGAAGTGCGTGGTGTCGACGACGACCCCGGCGACGATGCCCGGCGTCCCCAGCCGCACGATCGCCCAGTCCGAGCCCGGGCCGCGCCGCCGCCGGGTCTCCCAGCCGTCGTACTCCTTGCCCCGGTGGCCGAACTCCGCGCGGGCGACCGGCGGGTGCGGCAGCACCAGGTTCTCCTTGGCGGCGAAGAACTCGTCGTTGGCCCCGACGACCGCGCCGCCGAGCGCGCGGCTGGCCAGGTCGGGCAGGCGGGTGACGTCGCTCATCGGGCTCCCCTGTCGCGGACGGCGCGGGTCACTGTCCCACGACTGTTCCCCCGGTGATCACGGGCTCCCCCGGCGCAGCAGCCGGCCGGTCGGGGGGCCGTCGGTCTCCCGACCGCGCAGCCAGGTCCGCCGCACCCGGCCGCGCAGCTCCCGGCCGGCGTACGGGGTCACCGGGTTCCGATGGGCCAGCTCCCCCACCTGCCAGCGCTCGTCCGGGGCGAAGACGACCAGGTCGGCGTCCTTTCCGACCGCGATCGCGCCCTTCCCCGTCAGCCCGGCCAGCCGGGCCGGCGCGGCGGACATCCAGCCCACCACCTGCGCCAGGCCCAGCCCGCGGGCCCGCGCGCCGGTCCAGACCGCCGGGAACGCCACCTGCAGCGAGGCGATGCCGCCCCAGGCCAGCGCGAAGTCACCGACGTCGAGCCGCTTGAGGTCCGGGGTGCACGGCGAGTGGTCGCTGACCACCAGGTCGACGTCGCCGTCGGCCAGCGCGGTCCACAGCGCCTCGCGGTGCCGGGTCTCCCGGATCGGCGGGCAGCACTTGAACGCCGTTCCGCCGTCGGGCACCTCCTCGGCGGCGAACGTCAGGTAGTGCGGGCAGGTCTCGACGGTGATCCGCACCCCGTCGGCGCGGGCCCGGCGCAGCAGCGGAACGGCGTCGGCGTCGGCGAGGTGGACGACGTGCACCCGCGCCCCCGTGTCGCGGGCCGCCGCCACCAGACCGGCGATCGCCGACTCCTCGGCCGCTCCGGGCCGGGACGCGAGGAAGGCCGCATAGCTGGAGCCGGCCGGCGGCGGCGCGGCCGCGATGACCCCGGCGTCCTCGGCGTGCGCCACGAGCAGCCCGTTGAACCGGGCGAGCTCGGTGAGGGCGGCGCGCAGTCCGGCGTCGTCCAGCGGCGGGAACTCCGGCACCCCGGAGTCCAGCAGGAAGCACTTGACCCCGACCACGCCGGCCTCGTGCAGCGGGCGCAGCTGGTCGACGTTGCCGGGCACCGCGCCGCCCCAGAACGCGACGTCGACGGCGACCTGCCCCTCGGCCGCCCGCCGTTTCACGTGCAACGCGTCGACGCTCGTGGTCGGCGGGACGGAGTTCAGCGGCATGTCGACGATCGTGGTGACCCCGCCGGCGGCCGCCGCACGCGTCGCGGTGGCGAAGCCCTCCCACTCGGTGCGACCGGGCTCGTTGACGTGCACGTGGCTGTCGACGAGCCCGGGGATCAGCACCTCGTCGTCGGCCAGGGTCACCGCGGCCGCCGGGGCGTCGCCGAAGGGGGTGACGGCGGTGATCCGGCCGTGCTCGGTGTACACCGCGGCGGCGCGCTCGCCGGCGGGCAGCACCACCCGACGCGCGCGGACGACGAGGCTCACGCCGGCATCCTCGCTCCCGGCTCCTGCCCGAGCGCCTCCACCGCCTGCACGACGCGGTGCAGCTCGCCGCCCCACGCCGTCGCCACCCAGCCGCCGGGAAGGGGCAGCCGGACGGCGTCCGTGCCGGTGGCCACCGCACTGCCGCCACCGCCCCCGATCCGCACCGTGGCGGCGTACGCGCGGGGCGCCACTGGCGGGAGCCAGGCCGGCTCGCCCGGACCGAGCCCCACGGTGGTGTGCAGCAGCGGACGCCCGTCGCGCTCGACGCGGGTCGTGCCGGTCCAGCGCCCGGGCTCCTCGCCGGCGCGGCCGAGCAGCACCCGTTCGGTGGCGGTGAGCACGCCCGCCGGCCCGAGCCGGGCGGTCAGGCCGGCCCGGTGGGCGGCCCGGGCGGCGACGACGGTGGGTTCGAGACGGAGGTCGAGCACGCCGTCGACCTCCGCGGAGACCCGCTGGACCGACGGCTGCGTCCATTCCCGGGCGGGGAGCGCCACGGCCGCGGCGACCGACCGCACGGCCAGCGTCGCGCCCGCCTCGACCACCAGCCGGATCTCCGCGTCGTCCCCGCCGAGCGGGCCGAACGCGGTCGCGACGAGGTGCACGGTCGCCGGGCCGGTCCGCCGCACCGCCAGCTGACCACTGGCGCGCACCACGGGCAGGACGGTGCGGCCGCCGGGACCGGGCCGGGCGACCACCTCGACGACGGTCCTCACGCGGCCACGCGCGCCCGGACCTGCGCGCGCACCCACTCGGCCACCGGCGCCGCCGTCGGGTCCTCGCGCAGCGAGATCAGCAGCGTCGGCTTCCCGCCGCGCACGGCGTCCGCGTCGCGGCGCATGACGTCCAGGTCGGCGCCGACCAGCGGCGCGAGGTCGGTCTTGTTCACCACGAGCAGGTCGGAGGCGGTCACTCCAGGGCCGCCCTTGCGCGGCACCTTGTCCCCGCCCGCCACGTCGACCACGAACACCTGGGCGTCCACCAGGCCGTAGCTGAAGCTCGCGGTCAGGTTGTCCCCGCCGGACTCGACGAGCACCAGCTCGAGTCCGGGGTGCCGCTGCTCGAGCAGCTCCACCGCGTCGAGGTTGGCGGTGATGTCGTCGCGGATCGCGGTGTGCGGGCAGCAGCCGGTCTGCACGGCCTCGATCCGGTCGTCGGGGAGGACGGCGTTGCGGCGCAGGAAGTCGGCGTCCTCGGTCGTGTATATGTCGTTGGTGACGACCGCCAGGTCGTACTCGGCGCCCAGCGTGCGGCACAGCGCCGCGGCCAACGCGGTCTTACCGGAGCCGACCGGACCGCCGAGGCCGATCCGCACCGGGCCTCCCGGGCGGCGACCGGGCTCGGCGGGGTCGACGTAGTCGTGCAGGTCGTGGTCAGGAGGCAAAGAACCGGTCCTTCCGTGCGGCGTGCACCTCGGCGAGCAGGTCGAGCAGCGGATCGGCGACCGCCGGCAGCTCCGAGCGGGCGCGGGCGGCGACCGCGTCGACCTCCGGCGCCAGGCGCGCGGTGACGGCCGCGACGGTGAGCGGGTCGAGCGCGAGCAGCCGCTGCGCCGCCGTGGCCGGTCCGCTGACCGACAGGTAGGCGGCGGCCGACGCCGCGTCGGCGGCGGTCAGCCCGCCCGCGGCCGCGGCCACGCCGAGCGCCAGCGGGTGGTGCGGTGCGGCGGGCAGCGCGTCCCAGCGCGGTGCGGGCCAGGCCCGCCGGCCGACCCGCACCAGCCCGCGGCCCTGCTGGCGCGAGGCGGCCCGCAACGCCGGGGACGGCGTCCGGGCGTCGGCCTCGGCGTCGAGCTCCGCCAGCCCGGCGGCGTCGGCGCCCCATGCCGCGGCCGCCAGGCCGGCGGCCACGGCTCCCGCGGTGGCCAGCCGGCGGCGCAGGAAGGCGGCCAGCGAGCCGGCGTCGGTGACCACCCCGGCGGCGATCGCCTGCTCCACGCCGCCGGAGTGCGTGTGCCCCCCGGCGGGCAGCCGGGAGTCCGCCAGGGTGAGCAGCGCGGCCGTCATCAGAACAGGAAGTAGCGCTGGGCCATGGGCAGCTCGCGCGCCGGCTCGGGCTCCCAGACCTCGCCGTCGACCCGCACCGTGAAGGTGTCCGGGTCGACGCGGATGTCGGGCAGCGCGGTGTTCTCCGGCAGGTCGGCCTTGGTCAGCCGGGTGGTGTCGGCGACCGCGACCAGCCGCCGGTCCACGGCCAGCCGCTCGGCCAGGCGCGCCTCGACCGCGGCCGGGGCGACGAAGTGCAGCGACGTCCGCGCCGGCACCCGTCCGGAGGCGCCGAACATCGGCCGGGGCAGCACCGGCTGCGGCGTGGGGATCGAGGCGTTGGCATCGCCCATCTGCGCCCACGCGATGACCCCGCCCTTGAGGACGGCGTGCGGCCGGACCCCGAACAGCCCCGGGTCCCAGAGCACGAGGTCGGCGAGCTTCCCCGGTTCCACGGAGCCCACCTCGGCGTCGATCCCGTGCGCGACGGCGGGGCAGATCGTGTACTTCGCGACGTACCGGCGGGCCCGCAGGTTGTCCGCGGCGCCGTCCCCGGCCAGCGAGCCGCGCTTGCGCTTCATCACGTGCGCCGTCTGCCAGGTGCGCAGCACCACCTCCCCGACCCGGCCCATGGCCTGGGCGTCCGAGCCGATCATCGAGATCGCGCCGACGTCGTGCAGCAGGTCCTCCGCGGCGATCGTCGTCGGCCGGATCCGGCTCTCGGCGAAGGCGAGGTCCTCCGGGACCGAGCTGTCGAGGTGGTGGCAGACCATGAGCATGTCGAGGTGCTCGTCGAGCGTGTTGACCGTGTGCGGCCGGGTCGGGTTGGTGCTCGACGGCAGCACGTTGGGGTGCCCGGCCACGGTGATGATGTCAGGCGCGTGACCGCCCCCGGCTCCCTCCGTGTGGTACGCGTGGATGCTCCGGCCGGCGATCGCGGCGAGGGTGTCCTCGACGAACCCGGCCTCGTTCAGGGTGTCCGAGTGCAGCGCCACCGGGACGCCGTGCTCACCGGCCACGGTGAGGCACGCGTCGATCGCCGCCGGCGTGGAGCCCCAGTCCTCGTGCAGCTTGAACCCGCTGGCACCGGCCCTCAGCTGCTCGGCCAGCGCCTCCCGCCGCACCGTGTTGCCCTTGCCCAGCAGCGCGACGTTGACCGGCCACGGGTCCATCGCCTCGAGCATCCGGGCGAGGTACCAGTCGCCCGGGGTGATCGTGGTGGCCTTGGACCCCTCCGCCGGCCCGGTGCCGCCACCGATGAGCGTGGTGACCCCCGAGCCGAGCGCCGTCGGCACGATCTGCGGGCAGATGAAGTGCACGTGGCAGTCGATGCCGCCGGCGGTCAGGATCCGGCCGTTGCCGGCGAGCACCTCGGTGCCGGGGCCGATGACCAGGGCGGGGTGGACGCCGTCCATCGTGTCGGGGTTGCCCGCCTTGCCGAGCGCGACGATCCGGCCGTCGCGGACGCCGACGTCGGCCTTGACGATCCCCCAGTGGTCGAGGACGACGGCACCGGTGATCACCAGGTCGGGCGCACCCTCGGCGCGGGTCGCCCGGCCCTGCCCCATCGACTCGCGGATGACCTTGCCGCCGCCGAAGACCGCCTCCTCACCCGCGAGCCCCGGGCCGCCGCAGCGGTCCTCCTCGACCTCGATGAGCAGGTCGGTGTCGGCCAGCCGGACGCGGTCGCCGACGGTCGGCCCGTACAGCTGGGCGTAGCGCTCGCGGGAGAGCCGCACCATCAGCCGAGCCCTCCCTCGCGGGTGAGCCCCGGCACGACGCGCGCACCCGCCAGCGGCACCAGGGTCACCGAGCGGGTGATGCCCGGCTCGAACCGGATCGCGGTGCCCGCCGCGACGTCCAGCCGGTGCCCGTGGGCCGCGGTGCGGTCGAACAGCAGCGCCCCGTTGGCCTGGGCGAAGTGGAAGTGCGAGCCGACCTGCACCGGGCGGTCGCCGGCGTTGGTCACCTCCAGCTCCACCCGCGGCGCCCCCGGCCGCGTCTCGATCTCGCCGACCGCCGCGATGACCTCACCGGGGATCACGGGCTCTGCTCGATGGTCCCGTTCGCCGGCGCTCACGGGCTCTGCTCGATGGTCCCGTTCGCCGGCGCTCACGGGATCGGGTGGTGGACGGTCACCAGCTTGGTCCCGTCCGGGAACGTCGCCTCCACCTGCACCTCCCCCAGCAGCTCGGGGACGCCGTCCATGACGTCGTCCCGGGAGAGGACCGTGCGGCCCGACTGCATGAGCTCGGCGACGCGCACGCCGTCGCGGGCGCCCTCGAGCACGTGGTCGGTGACGACGGCCGTCGCCTCCGGGAGGTTCAGCCTGAGCCCGCGCGCCCGGCGCCGGCGGGCCAGCTCGGCGGCGTAGGAGAGCAGCAGCCGTTCCTGCTCGTGGGGGGTCAGGTGCACGGGCGGGCCTCCCGGGTGCGGCGGAGCCCGGACGGTAACCGGGCGGTGTGACAGGTCTGTTGCGCGCCGGCCGGCCGCTCACCGGAGGGGGCGGAAGAACTCCCGCACGTCGGCCACCAGCAGCTCCGGCTGCTCCATCGCCGCAAAGTGGCCGCCCCGGTCGTGCTCGCGCCACATCCGCAGGTCGCGGTACTGCGCCGACGCCCACTCGCGGGTCGGCTGCAGGATGTCGCGCGGGAACAGCGAGACGCCGGCCGGCACCGGCACGGTCGGCGTCCGGGCGGCCGGCTCCTGGGCCATCTCCCAGTACATCCGGGCCGACGACGTCGCCGAGCCGGTGAACCAGTACGCCGAGACGTGGTCGAGCAGCCGGTCGGCGCCGAGCACCCCGAGCGGGTCGCCGCCGCTGTCGGTCCACGACCAGAACTTCTCGAGGATCCACGCGCACTGGCCGGCCGGGGAGTCGGTCAGCCCGTAGCCGAGGGTCTGCGGGCGGGTCCGCTGCTGCTGGTTGTAGGCGGCGTCGACGGTCCGGTAGTGGCGCTCCCGCTCCAGCGCCCGCTGCTCCCGCTCGGTGAACTCCGTCTGCCCCTCCGGCGGCCCGTTGACCGCCATGTTCACGTGGACGCCGACCACCCGGTCGGGGTGGCGGGCGCCGAGGTTGGCCGACACGAACGAGCCGATGTCGCCGCCCTGCGCCCCGAACCGCTCGTAGCCCAGCCGGGTCATGAGCTCCGCCCACGCGTCGGCGGTCCGGGTCAGCCCCCACCCGGGGGCGGCCGGCTTCCCGCTCCAGCCGTAGCCCGGCAGGGACGGGACGACGACGGAGAAGGCGTCCCGCGGGTCGGCGGGGTCGGTGAGCGGGCCCAGCACGTCGAGGAACTCCGCGACCGACCCCGGCCAGCCGTGCGTCATGACCAGTGGCAGGGCGCCCTCGTGCGGCGAGCGGGCGTGCAGGACGTGGATCGGCAGGCCGTCGACCTCGGTGACGACCTGCTCGACGGCGTTGAGCCGCGCCTGCCGGGACGGCCAGTCGTACTCCTCGGCCCAGTAGCGGCAGAGGTCCCGCAGGTCGCCGAGCGGAACGCCCTGGGACCAGTCGTCGACGGTCGGGGGCTCCGGCCAGCGGGTCGCCCGCAGCCGGCGGCGCAGCTCTTCGACGTCGTCCCGGGGCACGTCGACGGTGAAGGGGCGGAGGGCGCCGTCGTCCATCGACCCACCGTAGTGGGCTTGCGCGGTGGACCTGCGCGGTTCTACGGTTCATTACATGAGTAATGAACCAATCAGCCACCGGGGCGTGGCGCGGGTCGGACCGTGATCGAGGACGGCAGCCCGATCTTCCGGCAGATCGCCGACGAGATCGAGAACGCCATCGTCGACGGCTCCCTCGCCGAGGAGAGCCAGGCGCCCTCGTCCAACGAGCTGGCCGCCTTCCACCGGATCAACCCCGCGACGGCGGCCAAGGGGCTCAACCAGCTGGTGGCCGACGGGGTCCTCCACAAGAGACGAGGAGTCGGGATGTTCGTCGCCACGGGCGCCCGTGAGCAGTTGCTCGAGCGTCGGCGAAGCGAGTTCGCCGACCAGTACGTGCGCCCGCTGATGACCGAGGCACAGAAGCTCGGCATCACCGTCCGCGAGCTCGCCGACATGATCGACCGCTGGGAGGAGACCCGATGACCGCCGTCGCCACCGTGCACGACGTGACCATGCGCTTTCGCGAGCACACCGCCCTGGACGGGGTCAGCACCGTCATCGAGCAGGACGCCATCACCGGCCTGCTGGGCCGCAACGGCGCGGGCAAGACCACGCTGATGCAGCTGCTGACCGGCCACCGCGTGCCGACCAGCGGGCGGGTCGAGGTGTTCGGTGCGCGGCCGTACGAGAACGACGACGTGCTGAGCCGGATCTGCTTCATCAAGGAGGGACAGCGCTACCCTGACCACTTCCGGGTGCGCGACGCCCTGGCCGCGGCGGCGATGCTGTTCCCCGCCTGGGACGGCGACCTCGCGGCCGCCCTCCTGCAGGACTTCGACCGGCCGGCCAAGCGGACGATCAAGAAGCTGTCCCGCGGCATGAACTCCGCCGTCGGCATCGTCATCGGGCTCGCCTCGCGGGCGCCGGTCACGCTCTTCGACGAGCCCTACCTCGGCCTGGACGCCGTCGCCCGGCAGCTCTTCTACGACCGGCTGCTGGCCGACTACGCCGAGCACCCCCGCACCGTCGTCCTCTCCACGCACCTGATCGAGGAGATCGCCAGCCTGCTCGAGCGGGTGCTGCTGATCGACCGCGGCCGGGTGCTGCTCGATGCCGACGCCGAGTCCCTGCGCGGCTCCGCGCTCACGGTGACCGGCCCGCGGGCTGCGGTGGCCGCCTTCACCGGCCGGCACGAGCTGCTGCACAGCGAGTCCGTCGGCGGGCACAGTCGGGCCGTCGTCCGGCTCCGGAACGGTGCGGACGGCGACGACGCGAGCGCCGCCGGCCTGTCCTGGGAGCCGACCACCCTCCAGCAACTGGTCGTGGCCATGAGCCTGAGCACCGCGCGACCGGACGCCGCCGCCGCCACCTCCGACGACCTCGAGGAGGTCACCCGATGAACCGTGTCCTCGCCGCAGCCCGCCTGCAGGTCGTGCACCCCCTGGTCATCTTCGGCGTGCCGTGGATGGTCGTCGGGATCAGCTTCGCCCTCAACGTGGCCATCTGGGGGCTCGCCGACGTCGCGCAGCACGACCCGAACAACTTCACCGGTGGCGTCACGGCGCTCTACATCACGGTGTGCGTCGTGTTCGTCCAGGCGCTCACCCAGCTGCTGCCGTTCGCGATGGGCGTCAGCCTGAGCCGGCGCACCTACTGGCTCGGCACCGCGCTGGTCGGCGTCCTGTCGGCGCTGGGGTACGGCATCGCGCTCGCCGTCCTCAACGAGATCGGACAGGCCACCGGCGGCTGGGGCGTCGACCTGAACTTCTGGGTTCCCACACCCATGCTGGTGGACAACTTCTTCCTGCAGGTCCTCGTCTCGGGTGCGCCCATGCTGGCGCTGATCTTCACCGGCATCGGCATCGGTGTGGTGTTCAAGCGCTGGGGGTCCAACGGCCTGTGGACGCTGGTCATCCTGAGCGTGCTGTTCTCCGGCGGGCTCGCCGTCCTGGCGACCGGCCTGAACGCGTGGGGCGACGTCTGGCGCTGGCTCACCGACCAGTCGACCGGCACCCTCGCCATCGGCATCCCCGTCGCGATCGCCGCCGTCGTCGCCGCACTGTCCTACGGAGGCATCCGCCGCGTCGTCCCCTGACGCTCGCTCCGCCCCCGCCGTCGACCCCTTCCGTCACGTGACGAAGGGGTCGACTCACGTCCCGGCCCTGCGGGGACCCGTTGCCCGTCGTTCTCCGCGGAGATCGCCGGGGGGCGGGAGGTTCGGTGCGGACGGGCCCGGCCCCGGCATGGCCGGGGGGATGCGAAAGGGCCCGCAGCGCGAGGCTGCGGGCCCTTTCGGGAATGGTTGTCCGGCGGCGTCCTACTCTCCCACCCCGTCTCCGGGGCAGTACCATCGGCGCTGAGAGGCTTAGCTTCCGGGTTCGGAATGAGACCGGGCGTTTCCCTCTCGCCATGGCCGCCGTAACGCTGTGAACTTGTTCGCTCCGGGCCCCATCCGCACCGGTGTGGGGGGTGGGGGGCGGTGCGTGCGTTCAGAACCGCACAGTGGACGCGTGACATCTC
>NZ_JALPKP010000080.1:0-17907 GCF_051383635.1 Geodermatophilus sp. CPCC 205506
GACCGCACCGAGCGGCTGACCGGCGCCGGCGCCGACGAGCTCGCCGGCGTCGACACCGCCGCCCTGCGCGAGGAGGCCGGCGGGCTGCTGCGGTCGGTCAGCGAGCGGGCCCGCGCCGGCGTCCGGGGCCGCACGCGGGTACGGCGCGGTGGGGACCTCGTGGGGGCGCGGCTGCGCGGCGCCGACCTGCGCGGGTCCGGCCTGCGCGGCGCCTACCTCATCGGCGCCGACCTGCGGGACGCCGACCTGCGGCTGGCCGACCTGCTCGGCGCCGACCTGCGCGCCGCGGACCTGCGGGGCGCCGACCTCACCGGCGCGCTGTTCCTGACGCGGCCGCAGACGGCCGCCGCGCGCGGCGACGCGGGCACCCGGCTGCCGGCCGGCCTCGAGCACCCGGCGCACTGGGAGATCCCGTGACCGGGGCGCTGGACTGGCTGGAGCGGCACCGCGGCGGCGCCGCACCCGTCGACGTCCTCGCCTTCGCCGACCGGCTGCCCGCCGTCGAGCCGGGCACGCTGATCGGCCGCTGGCGCGGGTCCGAGCTGCCGACCGGGTCGCCGCTGGACGGGCTGCTCCCCGCACACCGCTGGTACGGCAAGGAGTTCCTCGACGCCGACACCGTGCACCCGCTGCTGTTCCGCGACCGGGCCGGCGTCCCGCGGCCCGTGGACCCGGCCCTCGCACCGCTGGCCCTCCTCCTGCGCGCACCCGCGCCGGCCCGCAGCGCCCCGGCCCGCGCCGCGTTCGCCACCGTCCGTCCGCTGCTGGCGACCCGGCGGCCGACGGCGCGGGTGCGCCGGCTGGAGCACCGCGGCGTCCTCACCGCCGCGCTGGTCTACGACCGGCTGCCGGTCGTCGACGCGTTCCGCCAGGTGACCCCCGACGTGCTGCTCGGGCTCATGGACGCGCGCGGCCTGGAGGCGCCGTTCGCCTTCGTGCTCGAGCGGGACGGGTGATCAGGCGACCGGCGGGGGCACCTCGCCCTCGGGGTCCTCCGGCCGGGGCCGGCGGCGCAGGATGCCGGCGACCGAGCTCACCCGGGTGGTCGCCTGCCGCAGCCCGTGGATCAGCGGCAGCAGGTCCTCCGAGATCCGCCGCAGGGTGTCCGGGACGGTGTCGATCACCGGGTCGTCCAGCACCTTGCTCACCCGTTCCAGCCCGGGCCGCAGGGACCGCACCGGCTCCTCGAGCTCCTCGACGAGGGCCTCCAGGCGCTCGGCGGTGCGCTGCGCCGACGCGATCGTGTCGGTCGCGACGGTGGTGGCGGCGATGAGCTCCCGGACGGCGGTGTTGAGGTCGCTCATCGTCCGCGGCAGCTGGGACAGCGCCTCCGTCTGGTTCTGCATGAGGGTGATCAGCTCGGATAGTCCGGGGATGCGCGGCATGCCCAGGCCACGGAAGGGGTCCACGGGGCAACCGTGGGCGACGGCGGGCCGCGCCGCAACCGTCAGAGCCAGGTGGAGATGCGGACCGTCGTGCCCTGGGTCGTGCAGCGGACCTGCACGAGGTCGCAGAGCTGGTGCACCAGGTAGACGCCGCGGCCGCCGTACTCCTCGGTGGCCGGGGGACGCCGGCCGACCAGCGGATCGATCAGCCGTCCGGCGTCGGAGAACTCGACGACGGCGGCGCCCGGCTCGGTCCACATCGCCAGCGTCCCGGCGCCCCCACCGTGGCGGACGCTGTTGGTGGCCAGCTCGGAGGCAGCCAGCTCGAGGCCGGCGGCGCGGTCGTCGGAGAGGCCGCAGGAGCGGGCGTACTGGGCGACGGTCCGCCGGACGGCAGGCACGTCGCCGGCGCCGAACTCCCCGCGCAGCACGCCCTCGGCCGACGGCGGCGGGAGCGCTTCGCACAGCAGCTCGGCCGGCGTCCGTGCGGTGTGCTTCCCCGTGGGGAGGGGCCGCCCGTCCGGGCCCGCGCGGAACGGGTGGGTGGTCAGCGCGCGGGCCGTCACCGACGGCGCGAGGCCCTCCACGTCGTAGGGGCAGAGCAGCCGCCACGCCGGGCCGCCGTCGAAGGCGGTGTTGAGCAGGTGCTCGTGCAGCTCGCACTCGACCAGCTCGGTCGCCGACCGGGCCGGGTGCGCCGGCTCGCCGACCCCGCGCAGGACCCGGCCGGCGCGGGTGGCCCGGTCGAGCGCCGCGGACCACGCGGCGATGATCCGGCCGGGGTTGGCGCCGACGTCGGTCATGTCGAGGAACTGCAGGTCGCCGGCGTCGCCGCGGAGCGCCTCGCGGAGCTGGGCCAGCCGGGGCGTCGGCTCGACGATGACCACCGTCTCGTCCCGTGCCAGGCCGTCGCGGACGAAGCCGACCACGCCGGCGAGGAACTCCTCGTCGCCGCGGTAGGGGAGGGTCTCGTGCACGAACGCGGGCTGGGTCGCCGCGCCCGAGGGCGCGGCGGTCACGCCGCGCGTCCGGCGGTGGTGACGGGGGCGATCCGGTCGTAGCCGAGCAGCCGCCACACGCGGGCGAACAGCGGGGAGGCGCCGACCAGCTCGGCCCGCCGCCCGCGGGTGACCCGGTCCTGAGCCCAGGCGGCGAGTGCACGGCACCCGGCCGCGTCGGCGAAGGTGAGCAGCCCGACGTCCAGGATCGCCACCTCGGCGCGGTCGACGGGGGAGGTCGTGAGCAGCCGGCGCAGCCGGTCGGCACCGAAGGCGTCCACGCAGCCGGAGACGGCCAGCCGGTCGCCGTCGACGAACACCCGGAAGGGCACCAGCTCGTCGGCCTGGACGCCGTCGGGCACGCGCGCCTGCGGGTGCACCGCGGCCACCTCGCGCAGGACGTCGTCCCCGAGCGCGCCCCGGCGGTAGGCGCAGAGGGCCGACATGCCCGCACCGCCGGCGAAGAAGCCGTCGGCGAGGTGCTCCCAGCGGACCAGCTCCGACCGGCGGCCGGGGTCGGCGGCCAGCCCGGTGAGCTCGGCGACCACCCGCAGGCCCACGGCGCCGCCGTCGAGCGCCTCGCGGGTCGCGGCGTCGTAGAAGGCGAGCTGGTCCTCGGGGGAGAACCCGCCGTCGCGGCCGTAGGCCTGCGACAGGGGCAGCACCGTGAGCGTCCCGGCGGCCTCGAGCTGCTCCACCGCGCCGAGCGGGCCGGGCCGGCTGCGGAGCAGGTCGATCGTGTCCTCGTCGCCGACGTAGACCAGCCGCTCGCCGCGGGTGAGGCCACCGGCGAGGAAGCGGGCGGCGACGGCGGTGAAGGACGTCGCGTCCTCGTAGACCCAGCAGAGGTGGTCCGCCGGGCCGACGGGGACCGGTTCGGTGACCAGTCCCTGAGTGCGCACACACCCACGGTAGGCGTTGCTCAGCGGGACCGACAGTGCCTGGCGAGGACCGCGGGATTGCTCACAGGGAGCGCAGGATGTCGTCCACCCGCTCGCGGGCGTCGCCGAAGAGCATGCGGGTGTTGTCCCGGAAGAACAGCGGGTTCTGCACGCCGGCGTAGCCGGTGTTCATCGACCGCTTGAAGACGATCACGTCCTCGGCCTCCCACACGTGCAGCACCGGCATGCCGGCGATGGGGCTGCCGGGGTCGTCGAGGGCGGCGGGGTTGACGGTGTCGTTGGCGCCGATGACCAGGACGACGGAGGTGTCGGGGAAGTCGTCGTTGACCTCGTCCATCTCCAGGACGATGTCGTAGGGCACCTTGGCCTCGGCCAGCAGCACGTTCATGTGGCCGGGCAGCCGGCCGGCGACCGGGTGGATGCCGAAGCGGACCCGCACGCCCTTGTCGGTGAGCTTGCGGGTGAGCTCGGCGACCGGGCCCTGGGCGTGCGCGACGGCCATGCCGTAGCCGGGTGTGATGATCACCGACCGGGCGGTCCGGAGCAGGTCGGCGGCGTCCTCGGCGGTGATCTCGGTGTGCTCGCCGTCCTCGGAGGCCGCGGCGGTGCTGCCCTCGTTGCCGAAGCCGCCGGCGATGACCGAGAGGAAGGAGCGGTTCATCGCCCGGCACATGATGTAGCTCAGGTAGGCACCGGAGGAGCCGACCAGGGCGCCGGTGATGATCAGCAGGTCGTTGTCGAGCAGGAAGCCCGACGCGGCGGCCGCCCAGCCGGAGTAGCTGTTGAGCATCGAGACGACGACGGGCATGTCGCCGCCGCCGATCGAGGCGACCAGGTGCCAGCCCAGCGCGAGGGCGAGGACGGTGACGGCGGCGAGCACGCCCAGGCTCGGGCTGACGACGAAGGCGACGGTGAGCGCGGCGAAGGCGACCAGCGCGCCGAGGTTGAGCCAGTTGTGGCCCGGCAGCATCAGCGGGTTGCTCTTGATGCGGGCCGACAGCTTGAGGAAGGCGACGATCGAGCCGGTGAAGGTGACCGCGCCGATGAAGACGCCGATGACCACCTCGGCGGAGTGGATGCCGAGCAGGTTCTCGGGCACCTCGGTCTGGGCGGCGCCGGCCCGCTCGACGGACAGGTAGCCGTTCCAGCCGACCAGCACCGCGGCCAGCCCGACGAAGCTGTGCAGGATCGCGATCAGCTCGGGCATGCCGGTCATCTGCACCCGGCGGGCCCGCCACAGCCCGATGGCCGCGCCCGCGAGCATGGCGACGGCGATCAGCGCCGTCGCGCCCGCGTCCAGGTCGCGCGCGGCCAGGCCGATGGTCGCGGCGAGCGCGATGGCCATGCCGGCGATGCCGAAGCCGTTGCCCGTCCGCGCGGTCTCGTGGCGGGACAGCCCGGCCAGGCTGAGGACGAACAGCAGGCCGGCGACGATGTAGGCCGCGGAGGCGGCGGAGAGCGCGGTCACGGTCAGCCTCTCGTGAACATGCCGAGCATGCGGCGGGTCACGGCGAAGCCGCCGAAGACGTTGATGGAGGCCACCAGCACCGCGACGAACGCGAGCGCGGTGACCAGGGGGCCGGTGTGGCCCAGCTGCAGGAGGGCGCCGACGACGATGATCCCGGAGATCGCGTTGGTCACGCTCATCAGCGGGGTGTGCAGCGCGTGGTGCACGTTCCCGATGACGTAGAAGCCCACGACGATCGCCAGCGCGAAGACCGTGAGGTTGCCGATCAGCGGGTCCGGGGAGAACGCCGTCACGAGGAAGAGCACCACGGCCGCGCCGCCGACGATGGCGGCCCGCCGGGCCGGGGACGGCGGGGACGCCGCCACCGGGACGGCGGCCGCGCGCGGTGCGGGGTCGCTGGCCTGTCCTCCGGCCGCCGGCGCCGCCGACACCTGCACCGGCGGGGGCGGCCACAGCACCTCGCCGCCCCGGACGACGGTCATCGACCGCAGCACGACGTCGTCGAGGTCGAGGACGACCTGCCCGTCCTTGCCGGGGGTGAGCAGCTTGACCAGGTTGACCAGGTTGGTGCCGAACAGCTGCGAGGCCTGGCCGGGCAGCCGGCCGGGCAGGTCGGTGTAGCCGATGATCGACACCCCGTTCGGGGTCACCACCACCTCGTCGGCCACCGAGCCGGCGACGTTGCCGCCCTGCGCGGCGGCCATGTCCACCACCACGCTGCCCGGCCGCATGCTCGCCACCATCTCCTCGGTGATCAGCCGCGGCGCCGGCCGCCCGGGGATGAGCGCGGTGGTGATCACGATGTCGACCTCGCGGGCCTGCTCGGCGTACATCAGGGCAGCCCGCCGGTCGAAGTCCTCGGACGTGACGCTCGCGTAGCCGGTGCCGCCGCCCTGCAGCTCGTCGGCCGGCACCCCGACGTACTCCCCGCCCATCGACTCGATCTGCTCGGCGACCTCGGGCCGGACGTCGGTGGCGCGGACGATCGCGCCCAGGCTGCTCGCCGCCCCGATCGCGGCCAGCCCGGCCACCCCGGCGCCCACCACGAGCACGGTGGCCGGCGGCACCTTGCCGGCCGCGGTGACCTGACCGGTGAACGACCGGCCGAAGGTGTGCGCGGCCTC
This sequence comes from Geodermatophilus sp. CPCC 205506, assembly GCF_051383635.1. Taxonomy (NCBI): domain Bacteria; kingdom Bacillati; phylum Actinomycetota; class Actinomycetes; order Geodermatophilales; family Geodermatophilaceae; genus Geodermatophilus; species Geodermatophilus sp. CPCC 205506. The sequence continues at coordinate 5,878 of NZ_JALPKP010000080.1, forward strand.
GATCACCGCGCGGTACCCGGCGATGTTGGCCATCGAGGACAGGACGTCCAGCGACTGCGCCCGGGAGATGCGCGGCACGGCGTCCATCGCCAGCGCGGTGACCGGCCGCGCGGCCAGCTCCTGCACCAGGTCGGGGTCCAGCGCCGGGCTCAGCGTGCTGACCAGGATCCCGCCGTCGCGGAGCAGGGCGAGCTCGTCGGTCGTCGGCTTGGCCACGTGCAGGACGACGTCGGCGGCCCACGCGTCGGCGCCGGTCCCGATCCGTGCGCCGGCCGCGGCGTAGGCGTCGTCCGGGAAGCTGGCCAACCGCCCGGCGCCGGCCTCGACGAGCACGTCGTAGCCGAGCGCGAGCAGCTGCCGCACGGTCGTCGGTGTGGCCGCCACCCGGGTCTCGCCGGGCCGGGCCTCCCTGGGCACTCCGATGAGCACGTCCACTCCGTTCCTGGGGGCGGCCCCGGCGGCGTCGGCGGGACCTCGAGGTGCGGTGCGGGGCCGATCATGCCCGGCGCCGTGGAACCCGCGGCGCCCGGGCGGGGTCGCGACCCCACCCGAGAGGGTGACGGGGCGCCCGCGCCGGGTGCACCCACGACCCCCGGCTGCCGTACTTGACCGTGAGCCGGGCACCCGGCCCGACCGGCACCCGAGGCCGGTCCGTCCGCGAGGGGGGGAACGTGTCAGCGCCGAGCGTGCCGGCCGAACCGCTGGTGTCCCGCGAGATCGTCTCCTCGATCTTCTACGGCGCGGCGGTGAGCGACACCCTCGCCCTCCTCGTCGCGGAGATGGTCGCGGGCACGCACCGGATCACCTGGGGCAACGAGGGCGCCACCCACCTGCTCGGCTACGGCCTGGAGGACCTGCGCTCGCTGCCGGTGTCGGCACTGGTGCCCACGCTGCGCGGCGGCGAGGTCAAGCTGCTGCTGCGGCGCGAGCGCAGCGCGCAGATGACCCTGCAGGTCCGGACGGCGAGCGGCGCCCTGGTCGACACCGTCGTCGTGGCCACCCCCACGCCGTCCGGTCGGATGTGGACCCTCCGGCTGGTGGCCGCGGCCAACGACCAGGAGCGGGCGCTGCGGGCCACCGCCGACGCGCACGAGCAGCGCTTCGCCACCCTCACCGAGCGCTCGCCGATCCCCACGCTGCTGTCGGAGCAGGGCATGCGGCTGGCGCACGTCAACGACGCCTTCTGCAGCCTCGTGGGCCTGCAGGCCGAGCAGCTGCTGGGCACCGGCTGGATGGCCACCGTCCACCCCGACGACCTCGACGGCGTGATCGAGCAGGTCGTCGCCGTCCTCGGCGGCGGGGAGGGCGAGGCGCAGGCCCGGCTGGTCCGCGAGGACGGCACCGAGCGGACGACGGTCATCCGGTTCGCCCACCTGTTCACCCCCGGCGTCGGCGCCGGCTTCGTCGGCATCATCGAGGACATCACCGACCGCCTGGCCTTCGAGGCCCGCCTGGCACACCAGGCCAACCACGACCCGCTCACCGGCCTGCCCAACCGCACGCTGCTCGCCGACCACGTCGGCGCCCGGTTCCGCCCCGGTGACAGCGGGCTGGCCTGCCTCTTCCTCGACCTCGACAACTTCAAGGTGGTCAACGACTCCCTCGGCCACGCGGCCGGGGACGAGCTGCTCGTCGAGGTCGCCGCCCGGCTGCGCGCCACGGTGCGGCCCGGCGACCTGGTGGCCCGGTTCGGCGGCGACGAGTTCGTCGTCGTCTGCGAGGGTCTCGACGAGGACGCCGCGGTCACCCTGGCGACGCGGATCGGCGCGGCCCTGGCCCAGCCGGTGCGACTGGGCGGGGTGGACGTCCGCCCGCACGCCAGCGTCGGCGTCACCGTGCAGACCGCCGAGCACCTCGCCGCCGACGAGCTCATCCGCGACTGCGACATCGCGATGTACCAGGCCAAGGCCGGCGGCAAGGGCCGGATCACCGTGCTCGACCAGCAGGCCCGCGCCGAGGCCCGCGACAAGCTGCGCCTGGTGGCCGAGCTGCGCCGGGCCGTCGAGGACCGCGACATCACCCTGCTCTACCAGCCGATCTTCAGCTCCGCGGACCGCACCGCCACCGCCGTGGAGTCCCTCGCCCGCTGGGAGCACCCCGAGCGCGGCGCGATCAGCCCGGCCACCTTCGTCGCCCTCGCCGAGGAGAGCGGGCTGATCGGCGGCCTCGGCCTCCTGGTGCTGGACGAGACCTGCCGGCAGCTGGCCGAGTGGGACCGCGAACTCGGCGGGGCGGCGCCGCAGCGGGCCAACGTCAACGTGTCGGCGCTGCAGCTCGACGACAACCTGCACTCGCACGTGGTGGCCGCCCTGGAGCGGCACCGGCTGCACCCCTCCCGGCTGTCGATCGAGATCACCGAGTCGGCGCTCATGCAGGACCCCGACTCGGCGCGCGTGGTGCTCACCCAGCTGCGCGACCTCGGCGTCCAGCTGGCGATCGACGACTTCGGCACCGGCTACTCCTCGCTGGCCTACCTGCGCCACCTGCCGGTGGACTGCCTGAAGGTCGACCGCTCCTTCGTCGCCGAGCTGTCCCACGGGCACACCGAGATCGCCTCGGCGGTCATCGCGCTGGCCACCAACCTCGGCCTCACCACGGTGGCCGAGGGCGTCGAGACCGCCGAGCAGGCGACCGAGCTGACCCGCCTCGGGGCCGCCTACCTGCAGGGCTACAGCCTGGCCCAGCCGATGACCGGCGCGCGGGCCGCCGAGTGGTTCGCCGCGCACGCCCGATGACGCGGTCCCCGTCCCGCGGCCCCTCCGTCCACCCGTTTCCCCGCACTGGAGCCGACGTGCCCCCCACCCTGGCCGCCGCACCGTCCTTCGACCTGGACGCGGTGCTCGCGAGCATCGACACCATGGCCGCGCAGAAGCCGGTCGCGGCGCAGATCGTGTCGGTCGCCAACTCCGACGACACCAGCGCCAAGGCGCTCGCCCAGATCCTGGCCGCCGACGTCGCACTGGCCAGCCGGGTGATGAAGCTGGCCAACTTCGCGTACTTCGGCATGCGCGGCCGGGTGACCTCGCTGCAGTTCGCGGTGACCGTCATCGGCTTCACCACGGTGCGGACCATGGCCACCGTCGCGCTCACCGACCTGGACGACGAGTCGCGGCTGCCCGGGGACTTCTGGCGGATGAGCACCGGGGTCGCGCTCGCCGCGTCCACGCTCGCGCCCCGCTTCGGGGAGCGGCCGCAGGACGCGCTGTGCCTCGGGCTGCTCGCCCCGGTCGGGGTCGCGCTGCTGCACCACAACGACCAGGAGGGCTACGCCGAGCTCACCGCCGCGGAGCCCGCCAACGGCGGACGGCGGGCCGCTGAGGTGCGGCGCTACGGCATCCACGCCTTCCGGCTGACCGCCGTCGCCCTGGAGCAGTGGGGCTTCCCGCGGAGCATGGTCGAGCCGCTGGGCGCCGTCGACGACCTCGCCTCCGACGAGGGCGCCCTGCTGCGCGTGGCCCTGGAGATCGCCTCCCGGCTGACCACCGAGGGCTACCTGCCGGTGCCGGTCGAGCGGCTGACCGGCGGGGTGCTGCGGGAGGACGCCGTCGGGCCGGTGCTGGAGAAGGTGCGGGCCGAGGCCGAGGAGCTGCGCCTGGCGATGCTCGGCTGAACGGACGGCGCCCCCGGATCGGGGACGCCGCCCGCCGTCCCTCAGCCGGTGTAGGGCGCGCCCAGCGGGTCGACCGTCTCGTACGTCGAGACGCCCGCGGCGAGCCGGGCCGCGGCCCAGTCGCCGTTCCCGAGCAGGTGGTCGATCGCGGTGAGCCGGCTGGTGTAGTGGCCCACCTTGTACTCGGCGGTCACCCCGATGCCGCCGTGCAGCTGGATGGCCTCCTGGCCGATGTGCCGGCCGGCTCGGCTGGTCTGCAGCCGGGCGCGGTCGGCCGCGGTGACGACGTCCCCACCGGCGTCCTGGACCATCGCGGCCCACAGCGCGGTGCTCCGGGCCAGCTCCAGCGAGATGTACATGTCCGCCGCCCGGAAGGTCAGGGCCTGGAACCGGCTGAGCGTGACCCCGAACTGCTTGCGGGTCTTGAGGTACTCGGCGGTGGTCCGCAGCGCGGTCTCCATCGCGCCGATCGCCTCGTGGCTGTAGGCGATGCTGGCGGCGGCCTGGGCCCGCTCGATGTCGGCCGTCCGGTCCGCGGAACCGCCGCCCTCGCCGAGCAGCTCGGCCGGGGTGCCGTCGAACCGCACCTGGGCGGCGCGGCCGCCGTCGTGGGTGCGGTAGCCGGTGCGGGCCAGCCCCTCGGCGTCGCCGCGGACGAGGAAGAGCGCGGTCCCGCCGTCGACGACCGCGGACACGACGAGGACGTCGGCCCGCGCGCCGTTCGGCACGGGCTCCTTGACGCCGGTCAGCCGCCAGGTGTCGCCGTCCCCGGTCGCGGTGACCCCGGCCGCGGCCGGGCTCCACCGGGTGCCCGGCTCGGCGTGCGCGAAGGCGAGCACGCTGCCGCCCTCGGCCAGCGGCCCGAGCACCTCGGCGCGCTGGGCATCGGTGCCCACCGCGGCCACGACGCCGCCGGCGAGGACCACCGCCTCGACGAACGGCTCGGGCGCCAGCACGCGGCCGATCTCCTCGGCGACGATCGCCACCTCGATCGGCCCGGCGCCCATGCCGCCGTGCTCCTCGGCGAAGGGCAGCCCGAGCAGGCCCATCTCGGCCAGCCGCGCCCAGGTCTTCTCGTCGAACCCGGGGTCGGCCGCGACGACCTTGCGGCGCTGCTCGCTGTCGCCGTAGGCCCGGTCCAGGAGACCGCGCACGGCCCCACGCAGGTCGTTCTGCTCGCTGTCGAAGGTGAAGTCCACGTCAGATCACAGCCCCAGGATCGTGCCGGCGATGATGGTGCGCTGCACCTCGTTGGAGCCTCCGTAGATGGAGACCTTGCGGTGGTTGAGGTACTCCGGGGTGGCCACCCGGGCCCAGTCGGGCACCAGCGAGTCCTCCCCGGCGAACGACGCCACCGACAGCGGGCCGGCGATGTCGACCAGCAACTCGGTGGCCGCCTGCTGCAGCTCCGAGCCCCGGAGCTTCAGCACCGACGACGCCGGGTGCGGCTTGCCGTCGGAGGAGGTGGCGACGACGCGCAGCGCGGTCAGCTCCAGCGCGAGCAGCTCGTTCTCGACCTCGGCGAGGCGGACCGCCATGTGCGGGTCCTCGCTCAGCGGCCGGCCACCGGAGGTGATCTGCGCCGCGTGCTCCTTGGCCTGAGCCAGCAGCCGCTTGGTGCTGCCGACCCGCGCGATGCCGACCCGCTCGTTGCCGAGGAGGAACTTCGCGTAGTCCCAGCCGCGGTTCTCCTCGCCGACGAGGTTCTCGCCGGGCACGCGGACGTCCTCGAAGAAGACCTCGTTGACCTCGTGGCTGCCGTCGATCAGCTCGATCGGGCGCAGCGTGACGCCGGGGGAGTCCATGCGGAAGACCAGCAGGGAGATGCCGCGCTGCTTCTTCTCCGCAGTGGGGTCGGTGCGGACCAGGCAGAAGATCCAGTCGGCGTGCTGGGCGAACGTGGTCCAGGTCTTCTGGCCGTTGACCACCCAGTCGTCACCGTCCCGGACGGCGGTGGTGCGCAGCGAGGCGAGGTCGGAGCCGGCCTCGGGCTCGGAGAAGCCCTGGCACCACCAGATGTCGAGGTTCGCCGTCGCCGGCAGGAACCGCTCCTTCTGCTCCTGGTTGCCGAACGCGGCGAGCACCGGGCCGATCATGCTCGAGTTGAAGGCGAGCGGTTCGGGGACGCAGGCCAGCTGCATCTCCTCGCGCCAGATGTGCCGCTGGAGCGGGGTCCAGTCCCGGCCGCCCCACTCGACCGGCCAGTGCGGCACGGCCAGGCCGGCGGCGTTGAGGACCCGCTGGGTCTGGACGTAGTGCTCCTTGGTCACGTGGCGGCGGGCCGCGACGGTGTCGCGGATCTCCTGCGGCACCTGGGTGGTGAAGAAGGTGCGCATCTCCTCCCGGAAGGCCTCCATCTCCGGGGACAGCTGCAACCGCATCGGACCTCATCTCCTGACGGCGGCGTCGCCGTCTCGCAGAACGGGACCCCGACGATGCCACAAGAGCTACCCGTCGGTAGGGCCGGGAGGGACGGCGGCGGGGAACCGTCTGCGGCGGGTCGTGCGTTGCCCCGCCATGGACCTGATCTGCCCGAAGTGCCAGGGCTCGATGCGGACCTACGAGCGCAACGGCGTGCACGTCGACCAGTGCTCCGACTGCCGCGGCATCTTCCTCGACCGCGGCGAGCTCGAGCGGCTCGTCGACGCGGAGACCGCCTGGCACGGCCGCTCCCCGGCCGGGCAGGGCGCCGCGTCGCACGGGGCTCCCGGCGGCTCGACCGGTCCGGCGTCCGGCGGGCACGGCGCCGGTGGCATCGGGGCCGGTGGGCTCGGTGCCGGTGGGCTCGGTGCCGTCGTCGGCGAGGTGCTCAACCAGGTGCAGGGCAAGAAGCACTCGTCGTCGTCCGGGTACGGGTCCAAGCGCAAGCAGTCGTTCCTGGGCGACCTGTTCGGCTGACCGCCGGAACGGGCACCCTCGACGACGTGTTCGACGTCGACTGGATGGGGCAGCTGACCCGTGACGTGCTGCGGGAGCGCACTCCCGCACTGATCGCCGAGGCCTGCGCCTGGAGCGTCGGCCTGTCCGACCGGCCGCACCACGAGCGCCGGCGCGGGCGGCTCGTCGAGACCGGCGGCACGATCGGCGACCGCGCCGCGCGCGGGCTGGCGCTCAGCGGCGAGGAGGACGGCCGGCTCGACCTCGGCGACGCCCGGCCCGGCAGCTTCCGCGACGTGCTCAACGCGGTGGACGCCGACGGCGGCGTCTACGCCGACCGGTTCGACCGGGAGGTGCTCGAGCCCTTCGTGCTGGCCACCTGCGTGCTCGCCGCCGAGCGGGCCCTGTCCACCCGGCGGGCGGACTGGGCCGAGCTGCTCGACGACCTCGGGGAGGACGGCCGGGACCTGGTCGGCGCCGTCCGCGCGGGGGAGTGGGAGGCGCCGCTGCGGACCGAGGCCGAGCACCTGGTGCTCGCCGCGCTGGCCGACCAGCCGCTGCTGGAGGTGGAGGCGGCGGGACTGCCCCTGTCGCTGGTCCGCGCGGCGGAGGCGCTGACCCGCGCGACCGCGCCCGCCGCGGAGCCGCCTCCGGCGGAGGACCCCGCCGCGTCGGGTGCGGTGTTCATCGCCCGGGCCGCCCTCGCGGCCGAGGGCCTGCCCGAGCCGGTCCCGCCGGCCTCCGCCGACCGGCTGCTCGGCGCGCTGCTGGCCGAGGGGCTCGAGCCCGAGGAGCTGCCGGCGGTCCTGCCGCACCTCCCCCTGGCCCCGCACACCGCCGACGCCGTCCTCACCCTGCTCCACGCCGCCCCCTGACCGGGCGGTTTCCGCGGAAACCGCCGCCTCGGGACCGGCGGTTTCCGCGGAAACCGCCGCCTCGGGAGCAGGTCAGAGGTCGAGGGGCAGGCCGGTGTAGTTCTCCGCGAGCTCGCGGGCCGCGGGCTCCGAGGCGACGATCCGGCGCAGCTGCGACAGCTGCAGCTCGGCGTCGAAGTCGTCCCCGGAGCGGTGCAACATCGAGGTCATGAACCAGGAGAAGTGGGTGCACCGCCACACGCGCGCCAGCGCCCGGTCGGAGTAGGTGTCGACCAGGTCAGACTCCTTCTCCTGGAGCAGCCGCACCAGCGCCGAGGCCAGCAGGGTGACGTCGGCGACGGCGAGGTTGAGGCCCTTCGCGCCGGTCGGCGGGACGATGTGCGCGGCGTCCCCGGCGAGGAACAGCCGGCCGCGGCGCATCGGGGCGCTGACGAACGACCGCATCGGCAGCACCGACTTCTCGGTGATGGTGCCGGTGCTGATCTCCCAGCCCTCGAGGGCGAACCGCCGGGCGAGGTGGTCCCAGATCCGGTCGTCGGACCAGTCCTCGATCCTCTCGTGCGGGTCGACCTGCAGGTACAGCCGCGACACCGTCGGCGAGCGCATCGAGTAGAGCGCGAAGCCCTCGGGGTGCCAGGCGTAGATCAGCTCGTCGGTCGCCGGCGCGGCGTCGGCCAGGACGCCGAGCCACGCGTAGGGGTAGGTGCGCTCCCACACCGTCCCGCCGGCGGCCTGGACCACCTGGCGCGAGGGGCCGTGGAAGCCGTCGGTGCCGGCGATGACGTCGCACTCGAGCACCTGGGCCACGCCGTCGGCGTCGGTGAACCGGATGCGGGGCGAGTCGCCGTCGACGTCCTCGGGGTGGACGTCGGAGACCTCGAACAGCAGCGGCGGGCCGCCGTCCAGCTGCGCCGTGATCAGGTCCTTGGTGACCTCGGTCTGGCCGTAGACCCAGACCGTGCGGCCGCACAGTGCCGGGAAGTCCAGCTCGTGCCGGGTGCCGGGGTACTGGAGGTGGATGCCGTGGTGCTCGAGCCCCTGGCGCCGCAGGCGGTCGCCGACGCCGGCGGCGGTCAGCGTGTCGACGGTGTGCTGCTCGAGGACGCCGGCGCGGATGCGGGCCTCCACGTAGGCCCGCGACCGGTTCTCCAGGACGACCGAGTCGATCCCCTGGAGGTGCAGCAGCCGCGACAGCAGCAGGCCGGCCGGGCCGGCGCCGATGATCCCCACCTGAGTTCGCACGGGGGGAGTGTGACCGCCGGGATCCGGGCGGGGGAACCGTCGGCTCTCGCTCAGTGGAAGTGCTGGGCCCGCGACACCCCGCGCCCGATGCCCCGCGCGGCCACCTCGAGGACCGGCACCAGCCGGGTCAGATCCCGACGGTGACTGGGGACGACGATGCCCAGCGCGGCCACGACGACCGGGGCCCCGCCGCGCTCGGCCCGCACCGGGACGGCGACCGAGAGCGTGCCCAGCGACATCTCCTCGGCGGTGCGCGCGTACCCGCGGCGGCGCACCTCGGCCAGCTCGCGGCGCAGCCGGGCCGGGTCGACGACGGTGTGCCGGGTCGCCCGGGTCAGCGACCGCAGCACCCCCTCCACCACGTCGTCCGGCGCGGAGGCGAGCAGCACCTTGCCCACCCCGGTCGCGTGCAGCGGCAGCCGGCTGCCCACCTGGCTGACCACCGGTACCGACACCCGGCCGGAGATCCGTTCCACGTACAGGGCCGCGCGCCCCTCCCGGACGGCGAAGTGCACGGTGTCGCGGGTGGCGGTGTGCACGTCGAGGAGGAACGGGGCGGCCACCTGCCGCAGCTCCAGCTGCACGGGGGCGAGCAACCCGAGGTCCCAGAGCTTGCGGCCGATCTCGTAGCGCCCGTCGGCCCGCCGCTGCAGCGCACCCCAGTCGGTGAGCTCGCCGAGCAGTCGGTGGGCCGTCGACAGCGGCGTCCCCGATCGCTCGGCGATCTCCGACAGCGACAGCCGCGGAGCGCTGCTGCTGAACGCGTCGAGTACCGCCAGCGCCCGCGAGGTGACCGACCGCCCGGGCGTCGCGCTCCCACCGGCCACGGGCACCCCTTTCCACTGGACGGCAGTCTCGGCTTGGGCAGCCTAGTCCGGCGGCCGTACCGTCCCAGCATGACCGGGACCACTTCCGAGAGCCGGCTGCACCTGCCGCGCTACCTGCGCGAGGACCCCTCGCTGCGCACTCCCGTCGGGTACCCCGACTACAAGAGCACCGGGCTGCGGGCACCGCTGCGGACGCCGGTCGACCTGCCGCACCGGCTGACCGAGGTCACCGGCCCGGTGCTCGGCGAGGAGCGGGTCGTCCCGCAGGACGCCGACCTGACCTGGCGCAACGGCGGCGAGGCGGTGGGCCAGCGGATCCTCGTCTACGGGCGGGTGCTCGACAGCGGCGGCCGCCCGGTCCCCGACGCGCTGGTCGAGGTGTGGCAGGCCAACGCGGCCGGCCGCTACCGGCACGTCGTCGACAACTGGCCGGCGCCGCTGGACCCGCACTTCGACGGCCTCGGGCGGGTGGTCACCGACAGCCTGGGCCGGTACGAGTTCCTGACGATCAAGCCAGGGGCCTACCCGTGGGGCAACCACCACAACGCCTGGCGCCCGGCACACATCCACTTCAGCCTGTTCGGCCGGGCCTTCACCCAGCGCCTGGTCACCCAGATGTACTTCCCCGACGACCCGCTGTTCGGTCAGGACCCGATCTACAACGCCATCCCCCCGGCCGCCCGCCACCGGGCCATCAGCCGGTACGACCTCGAGCGCACCCAGGACAACTGGGCGCTGGCCTTCCAGTGGGACATCGTGCTGCGCGGCGCGGAGCAGACCCCGTTCGAGACCGACGACGACGGAGATGTCGCGTGACCACCTACAACCCGCTGGACGTCCCCGCCGACCCCACCGAGCCCTTCCAGCCGCGGTCGGGGCAGCGCGGCACCGGCTTCCTCACCGGGCCGCTGCGGCTGGGCCCCACCCCGAGCGCGACCGTCGGGCCGTACCTGGCGATCGGGCTGACCTGGCCGGACGGCGCGTGGGCCGCCGCCGAGGGCACCGAGGGCGGGATCTGGATCCGAGGCCGGGTCTTCGACGGCGCCGGCGCCCTCGTCCCCGACGCCATGGTGGAGACCTGGCAGGCCGACCCGGACGGCGGCTTCCCGTCGCCCGAGGACCCGCGCGGCGCGTCGTCCTACCCCGGCTTCCGCGGCTACGCCCGGGTGCAGACGATCGATCCCCCCGGCGAGTTCGCCCTCTTCACCCTCAAGCCGGGCCGGCTGCCCGACGGCGAGGGCGGCCTGCAGGCCCCGCACATCGACGTCAGCGTCTTCGCCCGCGGCCTGCTCGACCGGGTGGTCACCCGGATCTACTTCGCCGACGAGGCCGCGGCCAACGCCGAGGACGTCGTCCTGCGCGGCATCCCGGAGGACCGGCGGGACACGCTGATCGCCGCGCCGACGGCCGACGGCTACGAGTTCGACGTCCACCTGCAGGGCGACGCGGAGACGGTCTTCTTCGCGCTGTGACCGGTCACGGTAGGAAGGACACCGTGACAGGTCTGTTCGCCGGCACGTTCGCCCGCGGCGCGGCGGCGGCCGCGGTCTCCGACGACGCCTGGTTCCGGGCGCTGCTCGAGGTCGAGGCCGCTCTCGCCCGCGCCGCGGCGCGCACCGGGCTCGTGCCGACGACGGCGGCGGACGCGGTCACGGCCGCCTGCGCCGACCCGTCCCGGCTGGACCTCGCCACCGTCGTGGCGCGGGCCGCCGACGCGGGCAACCCTGTGCCGCCGCTGGTGCGGGCGGTGCAGGACGCGGTGGGGGAGCGCGACGCGGTCGCCGTCCACGTCGGCGGCACCAGCCAGGACGTCCTCGACACCGCGCTGCTGGTGCTGGCGCGCAACGCCGTCGCCGCGATCGACGCCGACCTCGCCGCGTCCGCGGAGACCGCGGCGGGGCTGGCGCGCACCCATCGGGACGACGTCGTCATGGGCCGCACGCTGATGCAGCAGGCGCTGCCCACCACCTTCGGGCTCAAGGCGGCCGGCTGGCTGGCCGGCCTCGACGGCGCCCGGGTCCGGCTGGCCGAGGTGGTCGCCTCGCTGCCGGTGCAGTACGGCGGCGCGGTCGGCACGCTGGCGGCCAGCGACGGCGCCGGCGTCGCCGTGCGGGCGGCGCTCGCCCAGGAGCTGGGCCTGGCGTCCACCGCCGTCCCGTGGCACACCGTGCGGCTGCCGATCGCCGACCTCGCCGGTTCCCTGGGCGCCGCGGCCGGGGCGGTCGCCACGGTCGCCGTCGACGTCGTCCTGCTCGCCCAGTCCGAGGTGGCCGAGGCCGCAGAGGTGGGGGAGGGCCGCGGCGGGTCCTCGGCCATGCCGCACAAGCGCAACCCGGTGGCCGCGATCTCCGCCCGCGCCTGCGCCCGCCGCGCGCCCGGGCTGGTCGCCACCCTCCTCGGCGCGATGGAGCAGGAGCACGAGCGGGCCGCGGGCGCCTGGCACAGCGAGTGGCCGGCGCTCACCGAGCTGCTCACCACCGTCGGCTCGGCCGCGGCCTGGCTGGCCGAGAGCCTGCGCGGGCTGCGCCCCGACGTCGCCCGCATGGCCGCCACCGCGGCCGCGGCCGCCGAGGGCCCGCTGGCCGGCGCGCTCGCCGAC
>NZ_JALPKP010000081.1:0-16841 GCF_051383635.1 Geodermatophilus sp. CPCC 205506
CGGCGCCGCCCGGGGGCGCGGCGCGCCCCGGTCCCGGTGCGCCCGGCCCCCGCCCGGCGGCCGCCGGTCCCGGTGGCCCGCGTCCGGGTCCCGGTGCCGGTCCGCGTCCGGGTCCCGGCGGTCCCCGCTCGGCTCCCGGTGCGGGTGGCCCCCGCCCGGCTCCCGGTGCGGGTGGTCCGCGTCCGGCGGCCGGTCCCGGTGGCCCGCGTCCGAACCCGGGCATGATGCCGCAGCGCCCGAGCCCCGGCATGATGCCGCCGCGGCCGGCCGGTGGCGGCCGTCCCGGTGCCGGCGGGCCCGGCGGCGCAGGCCGTGGCCGTCCCGGTGGTGGCCCCGGTGGCGGTGGCGGTGGCGGTGGCTTCCGTCCGGGTGGTGGCGGCGGTGCCCCCGGCGCCGGCGCGCCCGCCGGTGGTGGCTTCCGTGGTGGTGGCGGCGGCGGCGGTCGTGGCCGCGGTCGCGGTGGTTCCGGTGCCGGCACGGCCGGTGCCTTCGGGCGTCCCGGCGGTCGCGGACCGGTCCGCGGTCGCAAGAGCAAGAAGCAGCGGCGCCAGGAGTTCGACTCCATGGCGGCACCCAGCATGGGTGGCGTCTCGCTGCCGCGCGGCAACGGACAGACCGTCCGCCTGCCGCGGGGTGCGTCGCTGACCGACCTCGCCGAGAAGATCGGCGCTCAGCCGGCCGCGCTGGTCACCGCCCTGTTCCACCTGGGCGAGATGGTCACCGCGACCCAGTCGGTCAACGACGAGACGCTGCAGCTGCTCGGTGCCGAGATCGACTGGGTCATCCAGGTGGTCAGCCCCGAGGACGAGGACCGCGAGCTGCTCGAGACCTTCGACCTCACCTTCGGCGACGAAGAGGGCGAGGAGGGCGACTGGGAGTCCCGTCCGCCGGTGGTGACCGTCATGGGTCACGTCGACCACGGCAAGACCAAGCTGCTCGACGCCCTGCGTCACAGCAACGTGGTCGCCCGCGAGGCCGGCGGCATCACCCAGCACATCGGCGCCTACCAGATCGTCACCGAGCTGGAGCACAACGAGCGGCCGATCACCTTCATCGACACCCCGGGTCACGAGTCGTTCACCGCGATGCGTGCCCGTGGCGCGAAGGTGACCGACATCGTCGTCCTGGTCGTGGCGGCCGACGACGGCGTCATGCCGCAGACGGTCGAGGCGCTCAACCACGCCCAGGCCGCCGAGGTGCCGATCGTGGTCGCGGTGAACAAGATCGACAAGGAGGGGGCCAACCCCGCCAAGATCCGGCAGCAGCTCACCGAGTACGGCCTCGTGGCCGAGGAGTACGGCGGCGACACGATGTTCGTCGACGTCTCCGCGACCACGCGGCAGGGCCTCGACGACCTGCTCACGGCGATCCTGCTGACCGCCGACGCCTCGCTCGACCTGCGCGCCAACACCGAGCAGGACCCGCAGGGCGTGGTCATCGAGGGCAAGCTGGACAAGGGCCGCGGCCCCGTCGCCACGGTGCTCGTCCAGCGCGGCACGCTGCGCCAGGGCGACTCGATCGTGGCCGGCGACGCCTACGGCCGCGTCCGGTCGCTGCTCGACGAGCACGGCACCAAGCTCAAGGAGGCCCTGCCCTCCCGGCCGGTGCAGGTCGTCGGGCTCACCTCGGTGCCGCGCGCCGGTGACACGTTCCTCGTCGTCGAGGAGGACCGGGTGGCCCGGCAGATCGCCGACCGCCGCCAGGCCCGCATCCGCAACGCGCAGAACGCCTCCATGCGCAAGCGGATCAGCCTCGAGGACCTCGACGCGGCGCTCAAGGAGACCCGCCAGCTCAACCTGATCATCAAGGGCGACAACTCGGGCACCGTCGAGGCGCTCGAAGAGGCGCTGATGAAGATCGAGGTGAGCGACGACATCTCGCTGCGGGTCATCCACCGCGGCGTCGGCGGCATCACCAAGAGCGACATCGACCTCGCGCTGGCCGACGACGTCATCGTCCTGGGCTTCAACGTCCGGGCCGAGGGTCAGGCCACCGAGCTGGCCAACCGCGAGGGGGTGGACGTCCGGTACTACACGGTCATCTACCAGGCCATCGACGAGATCGAGGCCGCCCTCAAGGGGATGCTCAAGCCGGTCTACGAGGAGGTCCAGCTGGGCACGGCGGAGGTCCGCGAGGTCTTCCGGGTGCCCAAGATCGGCAACGTCGCCGGTTCGCTGGTCCGCAGCGGCACGATCGTCCGCAACTCGAAGGCCCGGCTCCTGCGCGACGGTGCCGTGGTCGCCGACAACCTGTCGGTGGAGTCGCTCCGCCGCTTCAAGGACGACGCGACCGAGGTCCGCGAGGGCTACGAGTGCGGTATCGGCCTGGGGTCGTTCAACGACATCAAGGTCGACGACGTGATCGAGACCTTCGAGATGCGCGAGATCCCGCGCGACTGAGGTAGCTGAGGCGGCCCCTGCAGGTGAGTCCGTTGGCCCTCCTGCAGGGGCCCGCCGCGTGCGTGCGAGTGGCGGGTGGCAGGAGGGTCCTCATCTTCACCGGCACGCTCAGCGCCGACCTGCTGCTCGGTGACGTCCACTCGCTCAAGGGCAAGCGCGCCGTCGTCCGGCCGATCGTCGCCGAGCTGCGGCGCCGCTTCGCCGTGGCCGCCGCCGAGGTCGGCGACCAGGACCTGCACCGCCGCGTCCAGGTCGGGGTGGCCACCGTGGCCGCCGACGCCGGCCAGGTCGCCGACGTGCTCGACGCCTGCGAGCGGTTGCTGGCCGAGCGGCCGGAGGTGACGCTGCTCTCGACGCACCGGCAGCTGTTCTCCGACACCGATTGAGGAGCCCTGCCCCCGGCTCGGAACCGGCCGAGGCCACCGGGGGCCAGATCCCACCGTCCGTTCGGCGTCCCCTGGACGCCCCGACCCAGGAGGTCCGATGGCCGACCCGGCCCGCGCCCGCAAGCTGGCGGTGCGCATCCGCCAGATCGTCTCCGCCGCGATCGAGATGCAGATCAAGGACCCCCGGCTGGGCATGGTCACCGTCACCGACACGCGGGTGACCGGCGACCTCCGCGAGGCGACCGTCTTCTACACCGTGTACGGCGACGCCGCCGCGGTCGAGGACTCCGCGAAGGCACTGGCGTCGGCGACCGGCGTGCTGCGCTCCGCGGTGGGGAAGCAGACCGGGATCAAGTTCGTCCCGACGCTGACCTTCGTCGCCGACCACGTGCCCGACACCGCCCGCGAGCTCGACGCCGCGCTGGAGCGGGTCCGGCACGCCGACGCCGAGCTCGCCCGGATCCGGGAGGGCAAGGCCTACGCCGGCGAGCCCGACCCGTACCGGCACCCGGCCGAGGACGACGACGACACCGACGACCTCGGAACTGCCGATGACGTGGTCGACGTGCCCGCCCGGACCAGGAGTGCCTCGTGAGCGAGAACGACCCGGACCCCCGCCTGCCCGACGAGGGGCAGGGCCGCTCGCAGCTCGGCGGGCGCGACGTCCCCGACTCCGGCGACCCGACCCAGGGCGGCAAGCAGGGAGCGATCGGCGACGCCCCCAGCATCACCTCCGACGAGCCGGACGCCGCCGACTCCGCCTACCCGGTCGGCGGGGGGAAGGTGACCGAGGAGCAGGACGCCCCTCCGGTCGCCGACCCCGGTCCCTCGGCGTGACGATCGCGATCCCGCCGGGCACCGAGCTGACCGACCGCGCCGCCGCCGTCCTCGCCGAGGCGGCGGCGTCGTCGGCCACCGTGGTCCTCTCCGGTCACGTGCAGCCCGACGCCGACGCGCTGGGCAGCACGCTCGCCCTGGCCGAGGGCCTCCGTCGCCGCGGAGCCCGCGTGCTGGCCACCTTCCCGGAGCCCTTCGTGCTGCCCGCCTCACTCGCCTGGCTGCCCGGTGCCGAGGGGCTGGTGCCGTCGTCGGACGTGCCCGGCTCCCCGGACGTCTTCGTCAGCCTGGACGCCGCCTCCCCGGGCCGGCTGGGTGAGCTGGCGGTCCTGCTGGAGCGCGCCGGGACCTCCGTCGTCGTCGACCACCACGCCAGCAACCCGGGCTTCGGGGACGTGCGCGTCGTCGACCCGGCCGCACCGGCGACCGTCGCGCTCGTCGCCGACCTGCTCGACGGGCTCGGCGTCAGCCTCGACGAGCGGCTGGCCACCTGCCTCTACGCGGGCCTGGCCGCCGACACCGGGTCCTTCCGGTTCGGCAACACCCGACCCGACACCCACGGTCTCGCCGCCCGGTTGCTGGCGACCGGCATCGACCACGCCGCGATCAGCCAGCGGCTGTTCGACACCGCGCCGTTCGGCTGGCTGGGCCTGCTCTCGGTCGTCGCCGGCCGGGCCGTGCTCGAACCCGACGTCGGCGCCGGCCTGGTGTGGACCTGGTCGAGCACTGCCGAGGCCGCCGAGCACGGCCTGCCGGGGGAGCAGCTCGAGGCGCTGGTGGACGTCGTCCGCTCCACGCAGGAGGCCGACGTCGCCTGCGTGCTCAAGGGGCAGGACGACGGCTCGTGGTCGGTCTCGTTGCGCTCGCGCGGCGCCACCGACGTCGCCCGCGTCGCCGTGGCCCTGGGCGGTGGCGGCCACCGCGCCGCCGCGGGCTTCACCTCCGCCGCGGACCGCGAGACCACGGTGCGGCGCATCCGGACCCAGCTCGAGGCGTGACCCGCCCGCCCTCGGTCCTCGCGCTGGCGGCGCCGGCCCTGGTCGTGCTGGCCGCGGAGCCGCTCTACCTGCTGGTCGACACCGCCGTCGTCGGCAACCTGGGCACGGTCGCGCTGGGGGGCCTCGCCGTCGGCGGCGCGCTGCTGGCCTGGGCCGCCGCGCTGCTCAACTTCCTCGCCTACGGCACGACCGCCCGCGCCGCCCGCCGGGCCGGGGCCGGTGACCGGGCCGGCGCGGTCGCCGAGGGCGTGCAGGCCACCTGGCTGGCCCTGGCCCTGGGCGGAGCCGTGCTGCTGGTCTTCCAGCTGCTGGCCGGCCCGCTGACCCGGGTGCTGGCCGGCGGTGCCGGGCCGGTCGCCGCGGCGGGGGAGACCTGGCTGCGCATCGCGAGCCTCGGGGCACCGCTGCTGCTGGTCTCCCTGGCCGGCAACGGCTGGCTGCGCGGCGTGCAGGAGCTCCGCCGGCCCATGCGCTACGTGCTCGCCGGCAGCCTGGTGAGCCTCGTGCTCTGCCCCCTGCTGGTGCACGTGGCCGGCCTGGGGCTGCCCGGCTCGGCGGTCGCCAACGTCGCCGGCCAGGCGGTCTCGGCCGCCCTCTTCGTCCGCGCCATCCTGCGGGAGGACGTCGGCCGGCGGCCGCGCGCGGCGGCGCTGCGGGCCCAGCTGGTCATCGGCCGCGACCTGCTGCTGCGCGCCGCCGTCCTGCAGCTGGCGTTCCTGGTGGCCACCGGCGTCGTGGCCCGCGCCGGCACCGCGGAGCTCGGCGCGCACCAGATCGCCGTCCAGCTGTTCTTCTTCCTCGCCCTGGTGCTCGACGCCTACGCGATCGCGGCGCAGACCCTCGTCGGCCAGGCGCTCGGCGGCGGCCGCCTCGCCGACGCCCGCAGCACCGCCCGGCGGGTCAGCCTCTGGGGGCTGGGCACCGGGCTGCTGGTCGCCGCCGTGCTCCTGGCGCTGCGGCCGGTGGTCCCGCCGCTGTTCACCGACGACCCCGCGGTCGTGGCCGAGGCCGGCGTGGCGTGGTGGTTCCTCGCCGGCATGCAGCCGCTGGCCGGCGTGGTGTTCGCGCTCGACGGCGTGCTCATGGGGGCCGGCGACGTCGGCTACCTGCGCACGGTGACGATCGGGGCGGCCCTCGTCGGCTTCGTGCCGCTGTCGCTGCTCGCCGTCCCGCTGGGCTGGGGGCTGGCCGGGGTGTGGGCCGGGCTCACGCTCTTCATCGCGCTGCGCCTGGTCGCCGTCCTGGTGCGGGTGGCGGGCGACCGGTGGCTGACCGCACCTGACACGGTGACGGTGTGAGCCGACGCCCCGACGCCGACGTCCCCCCGGGCCTCCTGCTGGTCGACAAGCCCGGCGGCGTGACCTCCCACGACGTCGTCGCGCGCGCCCGCCGGGTGCTGTCGGTGCGCCGGGTCGGGCACGCCGGGACGCTCGACCCGATGGCGACCGGTCTGCTGGTCCTCGGTGTGGGCGCCGCCACCCGGCTGCTCGGGTACCTCGGCGGCCACGACAAGACCTACGAGGCCACCATCCGGCTGGGCCAGGCGACGGTGACCGACGACCGCGAGGGCGAGGTGCTGAGCACCACGTCCGCCGCCCACCTCGACGACGCCGCGGTCGCCGCCGCGCTGGCGGCGCAGACCGGGCCGCTGCTGCAGGTGCCCTCCTCGGTGAGCGCGGTCAAGGTCGCCGGCCGGCGGTCCTACGACCGGGTACGGGCCGGCGAGGAGGTGGTGCTCGAGCCGCGGGCGGTCACCGTGCACCGGCTCGACGTGCACCGCGTCTCCCGGCCCACCCCCGAGCTGGTCGACGTCGACGTGACGGTCGGCTGCACCGCCGGCACCTACGTCCGCGCGATCGCCCGCGACGCCGGCGCCGCCCTGGGCGTCGGGGGCCACCTCGCCGCACTGCGCCGCACCGCGTCGGGACCGTTCGCCGTCGACCGGGCCGCGCCGGTGGAGGAGGCGGCCGCGGCGCTGGCCGGCGCCGGGGGACCGGGCGTCCTCGGCCTTCCCGACGCCGCCCGCCTGGTCTTCCCCGAGCGGGTGCTCACCGCCGACGAGGCGCGCGCCCTCGGCCACGGCCAGCGGGTCCCCGCCACCGGCACGCCCGGCCTGCACGCCGCGATCGACGGCGACGGCCGGCTGGTCGCCCTGGTCGAGGACGCCGGTCCGACGGCCCGGGTCGCGGTCGGCTTCCCGCCGGGATGACCGGCGTGGCACCGTGCCTCCCGTGACGGACCTCGACGGGCGCCTGGCGGCCCTGACGGCGCTGCTCGCGCCCCTGCCCGATGTGCTCGTGGCCTTCTCCGGCGGGGTCGACTCCGGCACGCTCCTGGCCGCCGCCGCGCGGACGCTCGGGCCCGGCCGGGTGGTGGCCGCGACCGCCGTCTCGCCCAGCCTGCCCGCCGCCGAGCGCGCCGCGGCCGCCGACTTCGCCGCCTCCCTCGGGGTGCGGCACGAGCAGCCGCGCACCGACGAGCTCTCCCGGCCCGGCTACGTCGCCAACGCCGGCGACCGCTGCGCCTTCTGCAAGACCGAGTTGGTCGACGTCCTCGCGCCCCTGGCCGCGCGCCTCGGCATCGCCGACGTCGTCACCGGCACCAACGCCGACGACCTCCGCGCCGGCTTCCGGCCCGGCATACGGGCGGCCGCCGAGCGGGGTGCCTGGGCGCCCCTGGCCCGGGCCGGCCTGACCAAGGACGACGTCCGCGCCGCCGCCCGCCGCTGGGGGCTGCCGCTGGCCGACAAGCCCGCCGCCGCCTGCCTGGCCAGCCGGATCGCCTACAGGGTGCCGGTGTCGGCCGAGCGGCTGGCCCGGGTCGAGGCCGCCGAGTCGGCGCTGCGGGGCGCCCTGGTCGCCGCCGGCGTGCCGGTCCGGGACCTCCGGGTGCGCGACCTCGGGGCCGTGGCGGGCCGGGACACCGCCCGGGTCGAGGTGGACGCCGCCGCCGTCGCGGCGCTCACGGACCGGCCCGAGGTGCTGGCCGTGGTCATCGGGTTCGACCGGGTGGAGGTCGACCCCCGCGGGTTCCGGTCGGGGTCGATGAACGAGCTGCTGCCGGACCCGGTCCGCTACCGCTGACGGCTGCGCACGATGCGCGCGGCGGCCACCCCGGCGCCGAAGCCGTTGTCTATGTTCACCACGAGGACCCCGGGCGCGCAGGCGGTGAGCATGGTCAGCAGCGCGGCCAGCCCCTCGAACGCCGCGCCGTAGCCCACCGACGTCGGCACCGCGACCACCAGCCGGTCGGTCAGGCCGGCGACCACGCTGGGCAGGGCGCCGTCCATCCCGGCGACGACGACCACCGCGTCGGCCGCGGCGAGGTCGGGGACGACGGCCAGCACCCGGTGCACGCCGGCCACGCCGACGTCGTCGACCCGCCGGCTGCCCACGCCGGAGGTGGCGAGGGTGAACGCCACCTCGGCGGCGACCGGGCCGTCCGACGTCCCGGCGGTGAGCACCACCACCTGCCCGACGGGCGCCGGCAGCGCCCCGACGGCCACACAGCGGGCCTCGGGATCGACGACGGCGTCGGGCCAGCGGGAGCGGACGGCCTCCCTCGTCGCATCGTCCACCCGCGTGGCCCACGCGGTCCCGGTGTCCGCCAGGAGGGCGGCGAGGCAGGCCACCGTCTGCTCCGGGGTCTTCCCCGCGGCGTAGACGACCTCCGGCGTGCCGGTGCGTGCCGCGCGGTCGGGGTCCAGCCGGGCGAAGCCGAGGTCGGTCGTGCGCGTGGCGTCCACGGAGCCAGCATGGGGGATTGACCCTCCGCCGGGCCGGGAAGGGGAGGGCCATGAGCGTCGTCAAGATCAACGCGATCACCGTGCCGCCGGACAAGCAGGCCCGCTTCGAGGAGCGCTTCCGCGGGCGGGCGGGTGCGGTGGAGGAGACCCCGGGCTTCGAGTGGTTCGAGCTGCTGCGGCCCCAGGAGGGCACCGACCAGTACCTCGTCTACACGCGCTGGAGCAGCCAGGAGGCCTACGAGGCGTGGCAGTCCAGCCAGGACTTCGACCGCGCCCACTCCGGCGGCGGCGACACCCTGGCGCCGGCCGCCGCCACCTCCAGCCACCTGTGGAGCTACGAGGTGCTCGAGTCCGCCGGCCCGAAGGCCGGCCAGGGGCAGCAGGTCTGACGGCGGGGCGGGCCGGCGGCGGTCGTCGTCGGCCCGCCGCCGGGCCGGGCTAGGGTGGACCAGCGGGCCCGGCAAGCCGTCGGGCGCCGCCCGTTGATCCCTGCACGCCGCAAGGTGGGAGCCATGACCGACACGCTCGCCGACAGCCGTACCTCCTCCCGGGTCTTCTCCGAGGGCGTGCCGGTGGTCGTGGAGGACGTGCGGCGGCGCCCGGCGGCCGAGCGGGACGCGCTGCTGGCCGACCCCGGCTTCGGCCGGTACTTCACCGACTCGATGTTCGTCGCGCGCTACCGCGCCGGTGAGGGCTGGTACGACGCCCGGCTGACCGCGTACGCGCCGCTGCAGATGGACCCGGCCACGGCCGCGCTGCACTACGCCCAGTCGATCTTCGAGGGGCTCAAGGCCTACGCCCAGCCCGACGGCAGCGTCGCCACCTTCCGGCCCGAGGCCAACGCGGCCCGCTTCGTCCGCGGTGCCCGGCGGCTGGCGATGCCGCCGGTGCCCGAGGAGGCCTTCCTGGCCGCGGTCGACGCGCTGGTCGACGCCGACCGCGACTGGGTCCCCACGGGCCCCGACCAGACCCTCTACCTGCGGCCCTACCAGCTGGCGACCGAGCCGTTCCTCGGCGTCCGGCCGGCCCACGAGTACCTCTTCCTGGTCATCGCCAGCCCGGCGGGCGCGTACTTCCCGCGCGGGGTCCACCCGGTGTCGGTCTACCTGTCCGAGGACTACATCCGGGCCGCTCCCGGCGGGACCGGCGACGTGAAGTGCGCCGGCAACTACGCCGCCAGCCTGCTGGCCCAGGAGCAGGCGATCGAGGCCGGCTGCGACCAGGTCGTGTGGCTCGACGCGGTGGAGAAGCGCTACGTCGAGGAGATGGGCGGGATGAACCTGTTCTTCGTCCTCGGCTCCGGCGACGACGCCGAGCTGGTCACGCCCGAGCTGACCGGCACCCTCCTGCCGGGCATCACCCGGGACTCGCTCATCACCGTCGCCCGCGAGATGGGGCACCGGGTCACCGAGCGGCGGTTCAGCGTCGACGAGTGGCGGGCCGGCGTCGCCGACGGCACGGTCACCGAGACCTTCGCCTGCGGAACGGCGGCCGTGATCACCCCCGTCGGCGAGGTGAAGGCCCGCACCGGCGACTTCGTGGTCGGCGACGGCGAGCCCGGGCCGCTCACCATGGCGCTGCGCGGGCACCTCCTCGACATCCAGCACGGCCGGGTGCCCGACACCCACGGCTGGCTGCACCGGGTCGCCTGAGCGCGGGGCGGGAAACGGCATTGCTCCGCTGGCGCGGGCTGGAGGCCACCCCGGCTGACCTCGGCCGGACCGTGGTCACCGTCGGGATGTACGACGGCGTCCACCGCGGCCACCAGATGCTGATCGGCACCGCCGTGGAGCGGGCGCGGGCGATGGGCCGCCCGTGCCTGCTCCTCACCTTCGACCCGCACCCCTCCGAGGTGGTCCGCCCCGGCTCGCACCCGGCGATCCTCACCTCGATGGACCGCAAGGCCGAGCTGGTCGCCGCCCTCGGCGTCGACGCGATGTGCGTGCTGCCGTTCACGCAGGACTTCATGCGGCTGTCCCCGGAGACGTTCACCCACACGGTCCTGGTCGAGCGGCTGCACACGGCGTCGGTGGTGGTGGGGGAGAACTTCACCTACGGGCACCGGGCCGCGGGCACCGTCACCACGCTGACCCAGGAGGGCCGCCGGTTCGGCTTCAGCGTCGAGGGGGTGGCCCTGACGGGGGACACCTCGGCCGACGGCGAGATCACCATCTCCTCGACCTACATCCGGGCCTGCGTGGCGGCCGGCGACATGGTCCCGGCGGCCCGCGCGCTGGGCCGGCCGCACCGCATCGAGGGCGTGGTCGTCCGGGGGGACCGCCGCGGCCGGGAGCTGGGCTACCCGACGGCGAACGTGGAGTCCCCGCCGTTCACCGCGATCCCCGCCGACGGCGTCTACGCCGGGGCACTGGTCATCCGCGACCCCCGGACCGGAGCCACCCGCAGCACCTCGCCGGCCGCCATCTCGGTGGGGACCAACCCCACCTTCCAGGGGACCCGCCGGACGGTCGAGGCCTTCCTGCTCGACTTCGAGGGCGACCTCTACGGCGAGCACGTGGGCGTGGAGTTCGTCCAGCGACTGCGCCCGATGCTCGCGTTCTCCGACGTCGGCGAGCTGGTGGCCGCGATGGACCGGGACGTCGCCGAGACCCGGTCGGTCCTCGGACTGTGACACCGCGGTCCTCCGGCCACCCGCTCCCGGGGACCGTTCGACGCCGGTGTGTAACCTTGGGGCGACGTCGGCATCCCCGACGTGTGTGCAGCCTGCCCCCGTGACCCAGACCGGGGGCCACACGTGACCTGCCCAGGAGGCCGTCCATGGCGCTCGACAGCGCGACCAAGCAGCAGATCATGACCGAGTACGCCACGGTCGAGAAGGACACGGGTTCGCCCGAGGTGCAGGTCGCGATGCTGACCCGCCGGATCAGCGACCTCACCGAGCACCTCAAGCAGCACAAGCACGACCACCACAGCCGGCGGGGCCTGCTCCTGCTGGTCGGCCGTCGTCGCCGGCTGCTGAACTACCTGGCGAAGACCGACATCAGCCGGTACCGCTCGCTCATCGAGCGGCTCGGTCTGCGCCGGTAAGCACGACGAGGGGACCGTCCCGCCGGGACGGTCCCCTCTCTCGTCGGGCACCCGCCCCACGAGACCCCCGGCCTCCCGAGCCGGACCCCCCACGCTGGTCGGTCCTCGGTAGTGGCCCCCGGGCATGCCCCTCCCCACGGGAGGGGAACCCCTCCCGTGGGCTTCGATCGAAGACCGGTCACCCCGGGCGCAGTTCGGCGCAGGACGCCACGAAGAGGACGTCGCCGCATGCGACGTAGGAAGAGGACGACGTGTCCGCACCCACCACCCAGAACACCACCGCGGCCGAGTTCGACCCCGAGGACGGGGTCACCACCGCCACGGCGGTCATCGACAACGGCAGCTTCGGCAGCCGCAGCGTCACCTTCGAGACCGGTCGCCTGGCCCGCCAGGCCGCCGGCTCGGTCGTCGTCACCACGGGCGACACCATGCTGCTGTCGGCCACCACGGCCGGCCGCCAGCCCAAGGAGCAGTTCGACTTCTTCCCGCTGACGGTCGACGTCGAGGAGCGGATGTACGCCGCCGGGCGCATCCCCGGCTCGTTCTTCCGCCGCGAGGGCCGCCCGTCGGAGGACGCGATCCTCACCTGCCGGCTGATCGACCGCCCGCTGCGCCCGACCTTCGCCAAGGGCCTGCGCAACGAGGTCCAGGTCGTCATCACCGTCCTGTCGCTGGACCCCGACCACCTGTACGACGTGCTGGCGATCAACGGCGCCTCGGCGTCCACCCAGCTCTCCGGCCTGCCCTTCTCCGGCCCGGTCGGCGGCACCCGCGTCGCGCTGATCAACGGCCAGTGGGTGGGCTTCCCGACCCACACCGAGCTGGCCGACGCCGTCTTCGACATGGTCGTGGCCGGTCGCGTCCTCCCGGACGGCGACGTCGCGATCATGATGGTCGAGGCCGAGGCCACCGAGAAGACGGTCCAGCTGGTCGCCGGCGGCGCCCCCTCCCCGACCGAGGAGGTCGTCGCGCAGGGCCTCGAGGCCGCCAAGCCGTTCATCAAGGCGCTGTGCGAGGCGCAGAGCGCGCTGGCCGCCAAGGCCGCCAAGCCGGTCGCGGAGTTCCCCCGCTTCCTCGACTACCAGGACGACGTCTACGCCGCCGTCGAGTCCTTCGCCGCCGGACGGCTCGCCGAGGCGCAGGCCATCGCCGGCAAGCAGGACCGCGAGGCGGCCACCGACGCGCTCAAGGACGAGGTCAAGGCCGCGCTGGCCGGCCAGTTCGAGGGCCGCGAGAAGGAGATCTCCGGCGCCTTCCGCGCGCTCACCAAGAAGGTCGTCCGCCAGCGCATCCTGCGCGACAAGGTCCGCATCGACGGCCGCGGGCTGACCGACATCCGCCCGCTGTCGGCCGAGGTGGAGGTCGTGCCCCGCGTGCACGGCTCGGCGCTGTTCGAGCGGGGCGAGACCCAGATCCTGGGCATCACCACGCTGAACATGCTCCGCATGGAGCAGCAGCTGGACACGCTCTCGCCCGAGACGCGCAAGCGGTACATGCACAACTACAACTTCCCGCCGTACTCCACCGGTGAGACCGGCCGGGTCGGCTCGCCCAAGCGCCGCGAGATCGGCCACGGTGCGCTCGCCGAGCGGGCGCTGCTGCCGGTCCTGCCCGACCGCGAGGAGTTCCCCTACGCGATCCGGCAGGTGTCCGAGGCGCTGGGCTCCAACGGCTCGACGTCCATGGGCTCGGTCTGCGCCTCGACCCTCGCGCTGCTCAACGCCGGTGTGCCGCTGAAGGCGCCGGTCGCCGGCATCGCGATGGGCCTGGTGTCCGACGAGGTGGACGGCAAGACCGAGTACGTCGCGCTGACCGACATCCTCGGCGCCGAGGACGCCTTCGGTGACATGGACTTCAAGGTCGCCGGCACCAAGGACTTCGTCACGGCCCTCCAGCTGGACACGAAGCTCGACGGCATCCCCTCCGACGTCCTCGCCCAGGCGCTGACCCAGGCCCGCGCGGCCCGGCTGCACATCCTCGACGTCATGGGCGAGGCCATCGACGGCCCCGACGAGATGAGCCCCTACGCCCCGCGGGTGACCACGGTGCGCATCCCGGTCGACAAGATCGGCGCGGTGATCGGCCCCAAGGGCCAGATGATCAACGCGATCCAGGACGAGACCGGCGCGGACATCACCATCGAGGACGACGGCACGATCTACGTCGGCGCCTCCGACGGCCCCTCGGCGCAGGCGGCGGTGGACCGGATCAACGCGATCGCCAACCCGCAGATGCCGAAGGTGGGCGAGCGCTTCCTCGGCACGGTCGTGAAGACCACGCCGTTCGGCGCCTTCGTCTCGCTGCTGCCGGGCAAGGACGGGCTGGTGCACATCAGCAAGCTCGGTGCCGGCAAGCGGATCGCCAAGGTCGAGGACGTCGTCAACGTCGGCGACAAGCTGCAGGTCGAGATCACCGACATCGACGCCCGCGGCAAGATCAGCCTCGTGCCGGTCGCGGCCGAGGGCGACGGCTCCGGCGACGCCGCCCCGGCGGCCGAGGCCCCGGCCGAGTCCGCTCCCGCGGAGGCGTGAGTACCGAGCAGGCCGTGACCGGGGCCGGGACGGGCGCAGCGACGCCCGTCCCGGCCCCGGCCGGTGTCGGGCAGACCGTCGTCCTCGACGTCGACGAGGTCGGCGGCCGGGTGGAGCGGACCGTGCTGCCCGGCGGCCTCCGGGTCCTGACCGAGACGATGCCCGGCGTGCTGTCGGCGACCGTCGGCATCTGGGTCGGCGTCGGCTCCCGTGACGAGACCGATCCCGTGGCGGGCTCCTCGCACTTCCTCGAGCACCTGTTGTTCAAGGGGACGGCGACCCGGAGCGCGCTGGAGATCGCGACGGCCATGGACGCCGTCGGCGGTGAGATGAACGCGTTCACCGCGAAGGAGCACACCTGCTACTACGCGAACGTGCTCGCCAGCGACCTCCCGCTGGCGATGACGCTCCTCGGGGACCTGGTCACCGACGCGCTCAACACCGCGGCCGACCTCGAGTCCGAGCGCACGGTGGTGCTCGAGGAGATCGCCATGCGCGACGACGAGCCCGCCGACGCCGTGCACGACCTCTTCGCCGAGACCCTGTTCGGCGACACCGCGCTGGGCCGCTCGGTCCTCGGCACGGTCGAGTCGATCGAGGGCCTGACGCGCGAGGACGTCGACGGCTGGTACCGGCAGCGCTACGTCGTCCCGTCGATCGTGGTCACCGCGGCCGGCCGGGTCGACCACCGGCAGGTCCTCGACCTGGTGGCCGCCGCCTTCGGTGACCGGCTCTCGGGACCCGGGGCACCGGCGCCGCTGCGGCGCGGCGAGCCGGCCGGTGCCACGAGCCCGGCGCGGCCGACCGGCCTGATCCGGCGGCGCACCGAGCAGACGCACCTGCTGCTCGGGTCGGTCGGCATCGGCCGGCTCGACGACCGGCGCTACGCCGCGGCCGTCCTGGAGACGGCGGTGGGCGGGGGCATGAGCTCGCGGCTGTTCCAGGAGATCCGGGAGAAGCGGGGCCTGGTCTACAGCGTCGGGTCGGCCCTCACCCACTACGCCGGCACCGGCGCCTTCTCCGTGTACGCGGGGTGCTCGCCGAAGCGGGTGCCCGAGGTGCTGCGGCTGGTCCGCGAGGAGCTCGCGCGCGTCGCCGCCGACGGGCTGACGGCCGAGGAGGTGGCCCGCGGTCGCGGCCAGCTCAAGGGCGGCCTGGTCCTGGGCCTGGAGGACACCGGGTCCCGGATGAGCCGGCTGGGCAAGAGCGAGCTCTCCTACGGCGAGTACCTGTCGGTGCGCGAGGTGCTCGACCGGCTGGACGCCGTCGACGAGGCCCAGGTCCGCACCGTGGCGGCCGACCTGCTGACCCGGGAGACCTGCCTCGCGGTCGTCGGGCCCTACCGCGAGTCCGAGCTCGACCGGCTCTGATGCGCCGTCGCGGGCCCGCGCTCGCCGTCCACGGCGCGCTGTCGCGCGGCGTGTTCGCCGTGGCGGTGCTGGTCTCCCTCGCCGTGCTGTTCGCCCCGGCGGACGACGTCCCCGCCGCGCCGCCCGGCGTGGACAAGGTGGTGCACCTGGTGCTGTTCGCCGTCCTCGCGGCGAGCGGACGATGGGCCGGCATCCGCGCCCGGGTGCTGGCCGCCCTGCTGCTGCTCTACGCGGCGGTGAGCGAGGTGGTCCAGGGGCTCACCCCGCTGGAGCGGTCGGCGTCCGTGGCGGACTGGGTGGCCGACGCCGTCGGCGTCCTGGCCGGGCTGCTCGCGTGGGCCGGCCTGGAGCGGCGGTCGCGGCGCTGACCTGCGGGCTGCCTTGCATCCGCCGGTCCGGCCGGGAAACCTGACCCGGTGACCGTGAGCACCCCCACCACCGACCAGCAGGCAGCGACGGAGACGACGGGCGAGGGTCCCCGCCTCGCGGTGGGCGTCCTCGGTGCGCGGGGGCGCATGGGCACCGAGGTGGTCAAGGCGGTCAACGCGGCCGACGACCTCGAGCTCGTCGCCATGGTCGACTCCGGGGACTGGCTGTTCGACCTCGCCAACGCCGGCGCGCAGGTCGCCGTGGACTTCACCCGTCCCGACGTCGTCATGGACAACATCCGGTTCTGCATCGACAACGACATCCACTGCGTCGTCGGGACCACGGGGTTCGACGAGGCCCGGCTCGCCACCGTCGCGGAGTGGCTGGAGCCCAAGCCGGAGCTGGGCGTGGTCATCGCGCCGAACTTCGGCATCGGTGCGGTGCTGCTCATGCGCTTCGCCCAGGAGGCGGCCCGCTTCTTCCCCTCGGTCGAGGTGGTCGAGCTGCACCACCCGAACAAGGTCGACGCCCCCTCGGGGACGGCGGTCCGCACCGCCCGGCTGGTCGCCGCCGCCCGCCGGGCCGCGGGCATGCCGCCCTCGCCGGACGCCACCACCGACTCGCTCCCCGGCGCGCGCGGCGCCGACGTGGAGGGCGTCGCCGTGCACGCCGTCCGGCTCACCGGCCTGGTCGCGCACCAGGAGGTGCTCATGGGCTCCGCGGGGGAGACGCTGACCCTGCGGCACGACTCCTACGACCGGGCCTCCTTCATGCCGGGGGTCCTCCTGGCGGTCCGCGAGGTCCGCGGGCGGCCCGGCCTGACGGTCGGGATCGAGGGCTTCCTGGGCCTCTGACGAAGGACCCCGTCCTCCCCACCCTCCGCCGGCTCAGGGCGGGCCCCGGGACGGGGCCGGGTGTGACGGGGGACGCCCCTCGCCGAGTTGCACGCCCCCGCGGGAGGTCGTGTATGGTTCTCTACGCGCCGGACGGGGCCGAGAGGCCCGGCGGACAGCGCCCCCCGGGGTGCGGAGATCCGAGAACGGCGTACAGTAGGTCAAAGCCGCCAGGGACGAAGCCCGCGAGGGTCTGGTCGTTGCGCGTCCGCTCCTTGAGAACTCAACAGCGTGCCGAAAGTCAGTGCCAAGTAACAACCCCTTT
>NZ_JALPKP010000082.1:0-16687 GCF_051383635.1 Geodermatophilus sp. CPCC 205506
CGGCCGACCGTGGGGGCCGCACGGCGGCGGCCCGCAGCGGCGGCGCCGGACCGCGCACGGGCCGGCCGGCCGGCCGCCCCGGCGGCAAGCCCGCCGGCAAGGCGGTGCGCACCAAGAAACAGAAGGGGCGCCGCCGGCTGAAGGCGCTGGTGGCGGCGATCGCCGGCCTCTTCCTCCTCCTCGGCGTCTTCGTCGGGGTCGTCTACGCCACGACCGAGGTCCCCGACCCCGACTCCGTGCAGAACGCCCAGACCACCGTCGTCTACTACGCCGACGGCACCACCGAGATGGCCCGCCTGGGGGCGGAGAACCGCACGAACGTCGGCCTCGAGCAGGTCTCCGAGGCGGCGCGGAACGCCATCCTGGCCGCGGAGAACCGCAGCTTCTACTCCGACCCCGGCATCTCGTTCACCGGCATCGTCCGGGCCGCGTGGAACAACCTCACCGGTGGATCGACGCAGGGTGGCTCGACCATCACCCAGCAGTACGTCAAGAACGCGTTCCTGACCCAGGACCAGACGTTCAGCCGCAAGTTCCAGGAGCTCTTCCTCGCCGTCAAGCTGGACAACCAGTACGAGAAGGACGAGATCCTCGAGAACTACCTGAACACCATCTACTTCGGCCGCGGCGCCTACGGCATCGAGGCCGCGGCGAACACCTTCTTCGGGGTGCCGGCCGCGCAGCTGACCGCGCAGCAGGGCGCCGTGCTCGCCGTCCAGGTGCGCAGCCCCTCGAGCTACGACCCGGAGACCAACCCCGAGGGCGCCCAGGACCGCTGGGCCCTGGTCCTCGACGCGATGGTCGACGAGGGCTGGCTGACGCAGGCCGAGCGGGACGCCTCCGTCTACCCGCCGGCGCTCCCCCGGACCGGCTCGAACCTCGGCATCCCCGGCGGCCCGGAGGGCCTGGTCGTGCAGCGGGCCATCACCGAGCTCGAGGCCAAGGGGTACGACGAGCAGCAGATCCGGGCCGGTGGCCTGCGGATCATCACGACGGTGGACAAGCGGGCGCAGGACGCCGCGCTGGCCGCCGTCGACGAGGTGATGACCGGTGAGCCGGAGGGGCTGCGTGAGGCGCTGGTCGCGATCGACCCGCGCAGCGGAGCGGTCAAGGCCTACTACGGCGGGCCGATCGGCGCCGGCGACGGCGCGATCGACTACGCGCAGGCGCTGCGCCAGCCCGGCTCGTCGGTCAAGCCCTACGTGCTGGCCACCGCCCTGGAGGAGGGCATCAGCGTCACCGCCCGCCGGGACGGCAGCTCGCCGCAGGAGTTCCCGGACCGGCCGGACCTGCCGGTGAGCAACTCCGGTGGTGCCTCGTGCGCGGCCTGCACGCTCATGGAGGCGATGACCCGCTCGCTGAACACCACCTACTACGGCCTGGCCTACGAGGTGGGCGCGGAGAAGGTGCGCGAGAACGTCCTCGAGGCGACCGGGCTGCCCGAGACCTGGCCGCAGGGCACCACGATGGCCGGCGACACCACCCTCGCCGACCCCGAGACCGGCTTCACCGGCGCCTCGATCGGCATCGGCCAGTACGAGATGCGGCCGATCGACCAGGCGCACGGGTTCGCCACGCTGGCCAACGGCGGCGTCGAGCACGAGCCGTTCTTCGTCGCGCGGGTGACCGACGGCGAGGGCGCCGTCCTCCTCGACTACGCCGGCGACTCCGGCGACCAGGTGTTCACCACCGACGTCGCCAACGACGTCACCTACGGCATGACCGGCGTCGCGGCCTACTCGAAGCGGACGCTGGCCGGCGGCCGCGAGGTCGCCAGCAAGACCGGTACCCAGGGCCTCAACGCCCAGGACAACTCCGACGCCTGGATGGTCGGCTACACGCCGTCCCTGTCGACGGCGGTCTGGATGGGCAACGACTCGCCCAGCCAGCCGATCGAGAACTCCGACGGGGCGATCATCTACGGTTCCGGCCTGCCGGGCGCCATCTGGCAGGAGTTCATGAACACCGTGCTGGACGGCACCCCGGAGGAGGAGCTGCCGAGCCGGCCGGCCATCAAGGGTGACACCGGTGTGGGTGTCCCCGAGCCCGAGCCGGAGCCGGTCCCCGTGCCCGAGCCCGTGACGCCGGTCGTGCCGCAGGCCCCCGCGCCGGAGCCCGAGGTCGAGGACGAGGAGCAGACCACGACCGACCCCGGGACCTCGAACCAGGACCAGACGGGTCAGACCACGACGGGTCAGGACCAGACGGGTCAGAACCCCACGGGTCAGATCCCCACCGGACCGAACCCGGCGGGGCCGAACCCGAGCGGGCAGGGTCCGGCGGCGGGGCAGCCGGCCGACCCCGACACGCAGGTCCAGCCGCCCGGCTGAGCACGGCGGGCAGACTGACCCGCGTGCGCACGACACCCACGGGCCCGTCCGATCCGGCTTCCCAGCCGGCGGACGGGCCCGCGGCGTCTCCGGAGGTGGAGGACCGGACGGCGGGCCGCGACGACGGCGGCCCCGACCGCGTCGTCCCCACGTGGGCCGACCCGGTCGCCGCGCAGGCCAGCGAGGCAGTCGGCGGGCCGTGGGGCCGGCACGCGGTCACCGGCCGGGCGCTGTTCTGGACCCCGCTGCGGATCTGCCTGCTGTTCACCACCTCGGTGCTCGCGCTGGCCTGGCTGAAGCAGGCGCCCTGCTCGGACGGCAACTGGGCCGGCTCGGTGCAGTACACGCACTTCTGCTACTCCGACACCGTTCCGCTGTTCGGGCTGCACGGCCTCGACGACGGCGCGATCCCCTACCTGGACTCCGCCGTCGAGTACCCGGTGCTCACCGGGGGGCTCATGCTGGCCGCCGCCTGGCTGGCCCGGGGCTACGACGCCCTCGCGGACGCGGTCGGCCTGCTGCCCGCGGTGCCCGCGGTGCAGAGCTACTACATCGCCACCTGCCTGCTGCTGTCGCTGTGCGCGCTCCTGCTGACCCGGGCGGTCCTGGGGACGGCGGGTCGCCGGCCGTGGGACGCCGCGATGATCGGCCTGTCGCCGCTGCTGCTCGTGCACGCCTTCACCAACTGGGACCTGCTCGCCGTCGCGCTGGCCGGCCTCGGGCTGTGGGCCTGGGCGCGGCGGCGGCCGGTGGCGGCCGGCGTCCTGCTGGGGCTGGGGGTGGCCGCCAAGCTCTACCCGCTGCTGCTGCTGGGGGCGCTGTTCCTGCTCTGCCTGCGCGCGGGCCGGCTGGGCGTCTGGCTGCGGACGGCGGGTGCGGCGGTGGTGGCCTGGGCGGCGGTGAACGTGCCGGTCGCCGTCCTCGCGCCGGAGAACTGGTCGCGCTTCTTCCGGCTCAACGGCCAGCGGGCGGCCGACCCCGACTCCCTGTGGAACATCGCGATCACCGTCTCCGACGGGCGGCTGTTCGACGGCCCGCTGGCCGAGGGCGAGACGCCGGTGGTCCTCAACGCCGTCGTCGCCGTCTGCGTCCTGCTCGCGTTCGCCGCCCTGGCCTGGCTCACGCTCGCCGCCCCGGTGCGCCCACGGGTCGGCCAGGTCGCCTTCCTCCTGCTCGCGGCGTTCCTGCTCCTGAACAAGGTGTGGAGCCCGCAGTTCTCGCTCTGGCTGCTCCCCCTGGCGGTGCTGGCCCGGCCGCGGTGGCGGTCGTTGCTCGCCTGGCAGGCGACCGAGGCGCTGCTGTGGGTCCCCCGGATGCTCTGGTACCTCGGCACCGGGAACCGCGGCGTCGAGGTCGAGTGGTTCTTCCTCGCGGTGACCATCCGCGACGCCGCCGTCCTCGCCCTGATGGCGCTGGTCGTGCGGGACGTGTGGCACCCCGACGCGGACGTCGTCCGGACCAGCTGGCCCGGCGTCGACGACCCCGCCGGCGGGGTGCTCGACCACGCGGAGGACCGGCACGTCCTCCGCCGCCGGTCAGCCCAGCCGGGACCGCAGGAAGCCGATCTCCTCGGCGTGGGCGGCGGCGTCGCCGGGGGTCTCCAGGACGACGGGGCAGTCGGCCGCCCGCGCCACCTCGACCAGTAGCTCCGCCGGGATCTCGCCCTCGGTGATCGGGGCGTGCCGGTCCCGGCTGGAGCCGGCCGGGTCACGGCTGTTGTTGAGGTGCACCAGGTCGACGCGGCCGGTGATCGCCCGGACGTCGTCCACCGCGGTGGCCAGGTCCCAGCCGGCGGCCCAGGCGTGGCAGGTGTCGAGGACGAACCCGGCGCCGAACTCGCCCACGGCCTCCCACAGCCGGGCGATGGCGTCCAGGTCGCGGGCCATCGCGTTGCCGCCGCCGGCGGTGTTCTCGATGAGCAGCGGAACGGCGAACCCGCCGCCCTCGGCCTGCCGCGCGAAGGTCTTGCGCCAGTTGTCGACACCGACCGCCGGGTCGTCCTTGGCCAGCACGTGGCCGCCGTGCACGACCATGCCGCGGGCGCCGATCGCCGCGGACGCCTGCGCGTGCTTCTCGAGCAGCTTGCGGCTCGGGATGCGGATGCGGTTGTTCGTCGTCGCCACGTTGAGCACGTAGGGCGCGTGGACGACGACCATCACGTCACCGGCCAGCAGCGCCTCGGCGTCCGGGCGCGGCTTGGGGGCGGTCCAGCCCTGCGGGTCGGCGAGGAAGACCTGCACGCCGTCGGCGTCCATCTCGGCCGCGCGCGCCAGCGGGCCGCCGGCGTCGAGCTCGTTGTCGTCGGTGAGGCCGGGGCCGACGTGCACGCCGATCGGGTGGGGGGTGGGCGCGGTACTCATCGACAGCGACAGTAGAAGGACCCCCTGACACCCGTCGCTCGCAGGCTCGCGGCGGGACCCTGCAGGGGGCCAGCCGCCCGTCCAGGGCACTGGTAGCCTGGCCGGTGCGCGTTCCACCGGTGTCCCCACCGGGATGGGGCGCGCGACGCGTGTACGACCCTCCTGCTGCAGACCGACTGCAGCCGTCCAGACCAGAGGAGGTGGGGTTCTCCGTGCGTCACTACGAACTGATGGTCATCCTCGACCCCGATCTCGAGGAGCGCACCATCGCGCCCTCGCTCGAGCGGTTCCTGAGCGTCGTCAGCAACGCTGGCGGCACCTACAAGACCGAGATCTGGGGCCGTCGCCGGATGGCCTACGAGATCAAGAAGCAGGCCGAGGGCATCTACGCCGTCATCGACATCCAGGCCGAGCCCGCTGCCGTGGCCGAGCTGGACCGTCAGCTCAACCTCAACGAGTCGGTCCTGCGCACCAAGCTGATGCGGCCCGAGGTCCACTGACGATGGCCGGCGAGACCGTCATCACCGTCATCGGCAACCTGACGTCGGACCCGGAGCTGCGGTTCACGCCGTCCGGCGCCGCGGTCGCCAACTTCACCGTCGCCTCGACGCCGCGGACCTTCGACCGCCAGTCGCAGGAGTGGAAGGACGGCGAGGCGCTCTTCCTGCGCTGCAACGTGTGGCGGCAGGCGGCGGAGAACGTCGCCGAGTCGCTGACCCGCGGTTCGCGGGTGATCGTCTCCGGCCGGCTCAAGCAGCGGTCGTTCGAGACCAAGGAAGGCGAGAAGCGCACCGTCGTGGAGCTCGAGGTCGACGAGATCGGCCCCTCGCTCCGCTACGCCACGGCGAAGGTCACCAAGGCCTCGCGCGGCGAGGGCGGCGGTGGCGGCTTCGGCGGTGGCAGCGGTGGTGGTGGCGGCTTCGGCGGCGGCGGGTCCAGCGACCCGTGGTCGACCCCGGCCCCGCCGTCCGACGAACCGCCCTTCTGAGCAAAGGACCCCCTGCCCCCACCGCTCGCAGGCTCGCGGTGGGCCCCTGCAGGGGGCCGTCAGTTCCTCTCCCTGAACCTCGTCGTACCTGGAGAACCCAGTGGCCAAGCCCCCCATCCGCAAGCCCAAGAAGAAGGTCTGCCAGTTCTGCAAGGACAAGGCGACCTACGTCGACTACAAGGACACGACCCTGCTGCGGAAGTTCATCTCCGACCGCGGCAAGATCCGTGCCCGCCGCGTCAGCGGCAACTGCAGCCAGCACCAGCGGGACGTCGCCGTGGCCGTGAAGAACAGCCGTGAGATGGCCCTGCTGCCCTACACCTCGACGGCGCGCTGACCATGAGCACCCAGAAGCTGATCCTGACGCAGGAGGTCACCGGTCTCGGGTCCTCCGGTGACACCGTGGAGGTCAAGGGCGGGTACGCCCGCAACTACCTCCTGCCCCGCGGCCTGGCCATCGTCGCCACCCGCGGTGCCGAGAAGCAGATCGAGTCGCTGCGCCGGGCGCGTGCCACGCGTGAGGTGCGCTCGCTCGAGGAGGCGCAGGCCGTGGCCGGCCGCCTGTCGGGCCTGACGGTCCGCGTGCCGGCCCGCGCCGGTGACGGTGGCCGCCTGTTCGGCCGGGTCACCACCGCCGACGTCGTCAACGCGGTGAGCGCCGCCGGCGGCCCCGAGCTCGACCGTCGCCGGGTGGAGCTGCCCAGCAGCATCAAGACCACGGGCCAGCACACCGTCACCGTGCGGGTGCACCCCGAGGTGTCCACCCAGATGGCCATCGAGGTCGTCGCCGGGTAAGGAGCCACCAGAGGGCCGCACGGCACCGCCCGCGAGGGGCGTCGGACTCCGGTCCGGCGCCCCTCGCGGCGTCCGGGGATCAGGCGACCGCGGTCACCTCGATCTCGACCATGAGCTCCGCGAACGCCAGGCGGGTGACGCCCACCAGGGTCGACGTCGGCCGGACGCCGGCGGCGTCGAGGCGCTCGGCGAGGGTGCCCCAGCAGCCCATCATGGCGTCGACGTCGGTCGTGTAGACGGTCATCCGGACGAGGTCGGCGAGCGTCATGCCGGCGTCCCGGAGCACCGTCTCGATGTTGTCCACGGTGAGTGACACCTGGGCCGCGAGGTCGCCGGGGTGCTGCGGAGTGCCGTCGGCCGACACGGCGGCCTGCCCGGAGCACACCAGGACGCGGCCGGCGCCCTCGAGCACCGCCGCCTGATCGAAGCCGAAGGCGACCGACCACGGCCACGGGTTGACGGCTGTGCGGGTGACGGCCATCGGTCCTCCCCTCCTCGGTCGCCGCCGCGGGGACACGGCGGTCGGCGACGCCGATGACGGGGCTCAGGGTGGCCTCCGACGGCTCCCCGCGGGGGCTGTGGACGTGTGGCTGCTGGGGCGCGTGGCGCGTCTCCGGCGACACGCCGCGAACGACACAGCGATTTCTCCGGGAATTCTCCCGTCCACACCCGGTGCGTGGTCTTTCCGCTGGTCAGCCGGGGGATGTGGGAACGCGGCGCTCGGCGTCCCCCGCTGTCTCCACATGTCGACACGTCTGTGTCCACCGACTTGTCCACAAGTTGTGCAGAACGAGGTGCACAGCGGTGTTGGACGGGTCCGTCTCCTCTTCCTACCGTCCTTCCCAGACCTCCCGACGGCCCGGACTGTCGGTGCCCGGGAGTAGCAATGGACCCGAACACACGTTCGAGTCAGGTGTACGCGTTTCTGGTGCTTCCCCCACCAGGCCCCGGCCGATGGCCGGGGTCTGTTCGCGGGTGCGCCGGTGAGTGGATGGAGGACCTCCGTGGCGGTGGCCGACGACTTCAGCCGACCGATGCCGACGGCGCCGGAGTACGACCGGCAGCCGCCGCAGGACGTCGCGGCGGAGCAGTCGGTGCTCGGCGGCATGCTGCTGAGCAAGGACGCGATCGCCGACGTCGTGGAGGTGCTCGCCGGTCCCGACTTCTACCGGCCGGCGCACCAGGTGATCTACGACTGCATCCTCGACCTGTACGGCCGGGGTGAGCCGGCCGACGCCATCACCGTCGCCGCCGAGCTCAACCGCACCGACCAGCTGTCGAAGATGGGCGGCGCGGTCTACCTGCACACGCTCATCCAGGCCACGCCCACGGCCGCCAACG
Source organism: Geodermatophilus sp. CPCC 205506 (assembly GCF_051383635.1). Lineage (NCBI taxonomy): Bacteria > Bacillati > Actinomycetota > Actinomycetes > Geodermatophilales > Geodermatophilaceae > Geodermatophilus > Geodermatophilus sp. CPCC 205506. The sequence continues at coordinate 7,815 of NZ_JALPKP010000082.1, forward strand.
CCGGTTACTACGCCGCGATCGTCGCCGAGCAGGCCGTACTGCGGCGGCTGGTCGAGGCGGGCACCCGCGTGGTGCAGCTCGGTTACGGCGCGGCGGGGGGCAAGGGCGACGTCGACGACATCGTCGACCGCGCCCAGCAGGAGATCTACGACGTCACCGAGAAGCGCATGAGCGAGGACTACTCGCGCCTCGAGGACGTCCTGCAGCCCACCATGGACGAGCTCGACGCCATCGCCTCGCGCGGCGGCACCGCCCGCGGTGTGCCCACCGGCATCCGCGACCTCGACGAGCTGACCAACGGCCTCCAGGCCGGTCAGATGGTGGTCATCGCGGCGCGTCCCGGTGTGGGCAAGGCGCTGGCCCTGGACACCCCGATCGCGACGCCCACGGGGTGGACGACGATGGGTGAGGTCCGCGTGGGCGATCGCGTGATCGGGTCCGACGGCCGCCCGACCACGGTCGTCGCGGCCACGGATGTGATGGCCGGCCGGCCCTGCTACGAGGTGCACTTCTCCGACGGCTCGGTGATCGTCGCCGACGCCCAGCACCAGTGGCTCACCGACGACCGGGCCAGCCGGAAGTCCGCCCAGGCCGCGCGCGTGGGCTACAACCGCTACCGGAACCAGCGCACGTTCGCCGCCGTCCGCACGACCGAGGCGCTGGCCCGCTCGGTCCGCTGCGCCGGCAAGGACGCCCGGCTCAACCACTCGGTCACCAACGCTGCCGCGCTGGAGCTGCCCGAGGCGGAGCTGCCCCTGCCGCCGTACGCCCTCGGCGTGTGGCTCGGTGACGGCACGTCACGGGCCGCGCACTTCACCAGCGCCGACCCCGAGATCGCCGTCTACATCGAGGCCGAGGGTCTCGTCGTCACGCCGACCGGTGCCGACCGTCGCTACTCCCTCGAGCTCCCTGCCCGCGAAGCGGTGGCTGCGCGCCCTTGCCCGATGTGCGGTGCTCTGTTCGTGCCCAGGACGGCGCAGGTGCAGACGTGCGGCAAGACCTGCGGAGGCCGGTTGCGCGCCAGCGGCGGCGTGGGCCGGCAGGCGACCTGCCCGGACTGTGGTGGTCCCTCGTTAGGTCTGGCTCAGTGCCAGTCCTGCCGCGCGGACCCCGGGACCGTGCAGGGCATCCTGCGGTCGCTGGGCGTCTTCGGGGACAAGCACATCCCGCTGGCCTACCTGCGGGGCTCCGTGGCGCAGCGACGGGCGCTGCTGGCGGGTCTCCTCGACACCGACGGGACCGTGACCGCGAGCGGCGCCGTGCAGTTCGCGGTCACGAGCCGGCGGCTGGCGGAGGACACCCGCGAGCTGATCGCGGGCCTCGGGCACCGGGTACGGATGAGCCGCAAGCGGGTGGAGGGCCGGACCGAGGAGTCGTCCATCTGCTACACGCTCACTTTCAGCACGGACGACGAGGTGTTCCGGCTGGAGTGCAAGAAGCTCCTGCACAAGGAGCGCGGTGCCCGCACCTACACGGCCAGAGGCGTCCGTTTCATCACTGACGTGCGGCCGATCGCCAGCGTGCCGGTCCGATGCATCCAGGTCGACGCGGAGGACCACCTCTTCCTCGCCGGCCGCAGCTTCATCCCGACGCACAACTCGACCCTCGGGCTCGACATCGCGCGATCGGCCACGGTGAAGCACCACATGCCGGCCGTGATCTTCTCGCTCGAGATGAGCAAGCACGAGATCACGATGCGTCTGCTGTCAGCCGAGGCGAAGGTGCCGCTGCACCACATGCGCGCCGGCACGCTGTCGGACGAGGACTGGTCGAAGCTGGCCCGCCGGATGGGTGAGATCGCCGACGCGCCGCTCTACATCGACGACTCCCCCAACATGACCATGATGGAGATCCGGGCCAAGGCGCGGCGGCTCAAGCAGCGCAACGACCTCAAGCTCGTGGTCATCGACTACCTGCAGCTGATGACGTCGGGCAAGCGGGTGGAGAGCCGCCAGCAGGAGGTCTCGGAGTTCTCCCGTGCGCTGAAGCTGCTGGCCAAGGAGCTCGAGGTCCCGGTCATCGCGATGAGCCAACTGAACCGTGGCTCCGAGCAGCGTCAGGACAAGAAGCCGATGCTGTCCGACCTCCGCGAATCGGGCTGCCTGCCCGCCGAGACCCGCATCCTGCGGGCCGACACCGGCGCTGAGACGACCATGGGCGAGCTGTTCCAGAGCGGCGCGACCGACGTCCCGGTGTGGGCTCTCGACGACAGCCTGCGCTACGTCAGGCGGCACGTGACCCATGTCTTCGCCACCGGCCGCAGGCCCGTGCTGCGGATGACGACGTCGTCGGGCAAGACGGTGCGGGCGACAGCCAACCACCCGTTTCTCACCTATGACGGCTTCCGTCCGCTCGGCGAGCTCGCTCCCGGCCACCGCATCGCCGTTCCGCGGCACGTTCCGGCTCCTGACCGCATGACCGTGTGGGAGGACGAGAAGGTCGTCCTGCTGGCCCACCTCATCGGTGACGGCAGTTTCGTGGAGCGGCAGCCGCTCCGGTACGCGTCGATCGACGAGGAGAACCTGCGGGCGGTCACCACGTCAGCGCTGCACTTCGGCGTCGTGGCGGTGCGGGACGAGCACGCGGCGGCTCGCTGCACCTCGCTGCGACTGCGGTCGCCGTTCCGGCTGACACACGGCCGGCGGAACCCGATCGCCGCGTGGCTCGACGAGCTCGGACTCTTCGGCCGCCGCAGTCACGAGAAGTTCGTCCCCGAGCCGGTGTTCTCGCTGCCGAAGAAGCAGATCGCTCTGTTTCTCCGCCACCTGTGGGCCACCGATGGTTCCGTCACGGTCAACAAGAGTGGCCGAGGTGGGCGGGTGTACTACGCATCGACCAGCCGCGCCCTGGTGGACGGCATCTCGCGTCTCCTGCTCCGGTTCGGGATCTCCTGTCGCATCCGCCGTACCCAGAAGAGCGGCTACCGGGACGGCTGGACGCTCGACATCAGCGGCTGCGACGACCAGCGCCGCTTCCTCGGCGAGATCGGCGTGCACGGGGCCCGCGGCGTGGCTGCTGAACGGCTCCTGGGCATCGTGCGGGAGCTCACCGCCAACCCGAACGTGGACACCGTGCCCGCGCAGGTCTGGGATCGTGTGAAGGACGTGCTGACGGAGCGCGGCATGAGCCACCGTGCCTTCGCCGCCGCCATGGGATCGGCCTTCTGCGGCAGCACGATGTGGAAGCACGCACCCAGCCGGGAGCGCCTCGGTCGTATCGCGGCGGTTCTCGACGACGCGGAACTGGAGATCCAAGCGGTCAACGACCTCCTCTGGGACGAGATCGTCTCCGTCGAGGAGGACGGCCACGAGGAGGTCTACGACGCCACGGTCCTCGGCGGGCACAACTTCGTGGCCGAGGGGATCGTCGTCCACAACTCGATCGAGCAGGACGCGGACATGGTCATGATGATCCACCGCGAGGACATGTACGAGAAGGAGAGCCCCCGGGCCGGCGAGGCCGACATCATGCTGGTCAAGCACCGCAACGGCCCCACCGCGAACGTCACCGTCGCCTTCCAGGGCCACTACAGCCGCTTCGTGGACATGGCGAACTGACCGACCGAACCCACGCGAGAGGCCCGGAGCGAGCACACGCTCCGGGCCTCTCGCCGTCGACGGGCCGGGAGCTGCCCGGCGGCTCGGCCCGAGGCGGGGCGCGTCGGGCCGCAACGCCGGAGTCCGGTGTTCCACGTGGATCACGGCCCCCCGCTGTCGGTGCCGTGGGCCAGGCTGGGCCCATGAGCGTCGACCTCTCCGCCGCCGCCGACTTCATGGCGGCCCATGCCCGCCTGCTCGACCGCCGCCGCTTCGACGTCCTCTTCGGGGACGGTGACCGCGACGCCGTCCTGGCCGCCGTGGAGGCGTACCGCAACCCCGACGGCGGCTACGGCTGGGGCCTCGAACCGGACCTGCGCTCGCGCACCAGCCAGCCCGGCGGGGCGCTGCACGCCCTCGAGGCCTTCGCCGACCTCGCCCCGGTGACGACCCCGCGCGCCCGGGAGGTGTGCGACTGGCTGGACGGCGTCACGCTGCCCGACGGCGGGCTGCCGTTCGGTCTGCCGGTCCCCGACCCCGCCGGCTGCGCGCCGTTCTGGGCCTCGGCCGACGGCACGTCGTCCTCGCTGCAGATCACCGCGATCGTCGCCTCCACGGCGCACCAGGTCGCCGAGCACGACCCCGCCGTCGCCGCCCACCCGTGGCTGGCGCGGGCCACCGGCTTCTGCCTGGCGGCCGTGCGCGGCCTCGGCTCGGAGCCGCACGCGCTGGAGCTCGCCTTCGCGGTACAGCTGCTCGACGCCGCGCACGCCACCCACCCCGAGGCCGCTGAGCTCCTCGACCGGCTCGGGCAGCACATCCCGGCCGACGGCCTCGTGCACGTGGGCGGCGGCGCCGAGGAGGAGTTCATGCGCCCGCTGGACTTCGCGCCCCGTCCGGGCCGCCCGGCCCGGGCCCTGGTGTCGCCGGAGTCCGTCGAGCGGGAGCTGGAGCGGCTCGCCGGCCAGCAGCAGGACGACGGCGGCTGGCGGGTCGACTTCGACAGCTACTCACCCGCCGCGGCGCTCGAGTGGCGCGGCCACCGCACCCTCGAGGCCCTCACCGTCCTGCGCGACAACGGCGTCCTCTGAACACCGGCGTCCCCGACCGGCAGTAGCCCGTGCACGACGGCGTCCCCGGGGCCCGGGGTCGGGCACCGGGGACGCATCGTCCGGGGAGCTCAGGCTGCGGCGGACTCCGCCAGGAGCCGGCGGCGCACGGTCCGCGAGCCGGTGCTCATCCGGTAGAGCGTGGCCAGCTGCGACGGGAGGGTGCGCACCGTCGTCTTGTCCAGCCAGCCGTTGGGCAGCGACAGCCGGATGATCCGGTGCCAGGCCGACGCGACCTGCTTCGGCATCGGCGCCGTGTGGTAGTTCAGCCCGTACCGGTCGAACAGGTCCCGGACCTGGGGTGCGATCTCGGCGTACCGGTTGCTCGGCAGGTCCGGGAACAGGTGGTGCTCGATCTGGTGCGACAGGTTGCCCGTCATGAGGTGCAGCGCCTTCGACCCGGAGATGTTCGCCGAGCCCAGCATCTGGCGCAGGTACCACTCGCCGCGGGTCTCGCCGTCGATCGAGCGCTTCTCGAACGTCTCGACGCCCTCGGGGAAGTGCCCGCACATGATCACCGAGTGCGACCACAGGTTGCGCACGACGTTGGCGGTGAAGTTGGCGGCCAGCGTCGGCAGGAACGACGGGCCGGACAGCAGCGGGTGGATGAGGTAGTCCTTGCGCGCCTGGCGGCCGACCTTGCGCAGCACCGCCTTGGCGCGGGCGCGGAACTCCGGGTCCTTGGTCTGCTTCTTCGCGACGACGGCGCCCAGCTCCAGGTCGTAGGCGGCGATGCCGTACTCGAAGAAGCAGGCGTTGATGAAGTTCCACAGCGGCTGGAGCAGGTAGGCCGGGACCCACTTCTGGTCCTCGTCGACGCGCATGATGCCGTAGCCGAGGTCGTTGTCCTTGCCGATCACGTTCGTGTACGTGTGGTGCAGCTCGTTGTGCGAGTGCTTCCACTGCTCGGCCGGGCTTGCCATGTCCCACTCCCACGTCGTGGAGTGGATCTTGGGGTCGCGCATCCAGTCCCACTGCCCGTGCAGGATGTTGTGCCCGATCTCCATGTTCTCGAGGATCTTGGCGACCGAGAGGCCGACCGTCCCGAGGAGCCACGCGGGCGGGAACCCCGAGGCCAGCAGCACGGCGCGGCTGCCGAGCTCGATCTTGCGGTGGACGTCGATGACCTTCCGGATGTAGGCCGCGTCGGCCTCGCCCCGGGTGTCGACGACCGCCTGGCGGATCTCGTCGAGCTCCTTGCCGATGAGCTCGACGTCCTCGGCGGTCAGGTGGGCGATCGGGTTCTCGGACTTCTTCTGCAGGACTGTCACGCGGGTGCTCCTGGCGCTCGGGGAGGTCAGTGGTCGATGTCGCAGGCGCCGGCGGCGGCGCTCACGCAGGTCTGGATGAGGACGCCGTCGCCCGGGGCGGCGGTGGTGATCTCGCCGTTGCGCAGGTCACGGACCGCGCCTTCCCGCAGCGGCAGCACGCAGCCGTAGCAGATGCCCATGCGGCAGCCGCTCGGCATGAGCACGCCGGCGTTCTCGGCGGCGTCCAGGATCGGCGTCGCGCCGTCGGCCTCGAGCGTGGTGCCCGACCTCGCGAACGACACCGTGCCGCCCTCGCCGGCGACGACGACGGTCGGCCGGAACCGCTCGGTCACCAGCCGGTCGGCCAGCCCGGCCGCCGCCCAGTGCTCCTCGAGCGCCTCGAGCAGCCCCACCGGGCCGCACGCCCAGGTGGTGCGCTCGGCCAGGTCGGGGACGAGCGCGGCGGTCGCGGCCGCGTCGAGCAGCCCGGCGGTCTCGGTGTGCTGCTCGACCAGCCGGATCCGCCCGGTGGCGGCCATCGCCCGCAGCTCGGGGCCGAAGACGACGTCGTCCGCCGTGAGCGCGGAGTGCACCAGGACGACGTCGGCGAGCTCGGGGTGGTTGCGCAGGATGCCCATGACCGGGGTGATGCCGGAGCCCGCCGTCACGAACAGCGCCTTGGCCGGGGCCCGCACCGGGAGGACGAAGTCGCCCGCGGCCTGGTCCAGCTGCACGATCGTGCCCGGCTGGGTGCGGTGCACCAGGTGGTTGCTGACCTTGCCGTCCGGGATCGCCTTGACGGTGATGCTGATGCAGCCGTCGGGCCGGTCCAGGTGCGAGGTGAGCGAGTAGGCCCGCCACTGGCGGACGCCGTCGACGTCGATGCCGATGCGCACCCACTGGCCGGCCACGTGCCCGCGCCAGTCGGCGCCCGGCCGGATGACCAGCGTGGCGGCGTCGGGGGTCTCGCGGTGCACCGCCTCGACGCGGCCGCGCAGGTCGGCGCCGGGGCGCAGCGGGTTGACCAGGTCGAGGTAGTCGGCCGGCAGCAGCGGCGTGGTGACGAGTTCGGCGAGGCGCAGCGCCCGGTGGCGCAGCGCCCTCAGGGCCGGCCGGGCCGGGGAAGGGCGCGGGACGGTCGCGGTCATACTTCTGATGGTTCCCAGCCCGGTGCGCAATTACCTGTGCTCTCGACGTGAACGTCGGGCCGGATACTGTTCCCTGCGAACAAGACCCTGGTGACAGCGAGGTGGGCGTGACACCGCAGCAGGACACCTTCACCCCGGAGGTCGCCGCCGCCATGCGGGGCGAGCTGCCGGCGGTCGCCGAGAGCACGGTCGCCGCGATCGTCGTCGAGGTGCCCAGCTACGCCGAGGCCTTCCAGGGCGACATGGGGCTGGCCATCGAGAACGCCGTCCAGCTGGCCCTGGGCGGGTTCCTCCAGCTGGCGACGACGACCGGCGGCGCCGACCCCAGCCGGCCGATCGGCCCGGCGCTCGAGGGTGCCTACGCCCTGGGCCGCGGGGAGGCCAAGAACGGGCGGTCGATGGACGCGCTGCTGGCCGCCTACCGGGTCGGCGCCCGCGTGGCCTGGCGGCACATGAGCGCGACCGCGGTCGCCGCCGGGATGCCCGCCGGGTCGCTGGCCCGCTTCGCCGAGCTGGTGTTCGCCTACATCGACGCGCTGTCGGCCTCCAGCGTCGCCGGGCACGCCGACCAGCTGGCCGCCAGCGGGCACGAGCGCCGGCGGCACCTGGAGCGGCTGGCCGGGCTGCTGCTGACCGGGGGCCCGGCCTACGACCTGGTCACCGCGGCCGAGCGGGCGGACTGGACACCGCCGCGGACCCTCACCGCGGTGCTGCTCCCGGAGGCCCGGGCCCGGGGGGCGCTCGCCCAGCTGGACGCGCGCACCCTGCAGGCCGGCGAGGACCTGCCCGGGGCGGAGCCGGCCACCGAGCGGGCGGTGCTGCTCGTGCCGGACGCCGACGGGTTCGCCCGGGCCGGCCTGCTCAAGGCGCTCACCGGGCGGGAGGCGGTCGTCGGCCCGCCCCGGCCGTGGCAGGAGGCGCGGTCGTCCTACTCGCGCGCGCTGCGGGCGGTGCAGCTGGGCCTGCACCCCGACGGCGAGGCCCCGGTGGACACCGAGCTGCGGCTGGCCGACCTCGTGCTGCGGGCCGACGGCGAGGCGCTGGCCGACCTGCGTGCCCAGGTGCTGGCTCCGCTCGACGACCTCGGCGCCGGCGCCCGCGAGAAGCTGCTCGAGACGCTGCGCTCCTGGGTGCTCAACCACGGCCGGCGGGAGCGGATCGCCGCCGAGCTGTTCGTCCACCCGCAGACGGTCCGCTACCGCATGGGGCAGCTCCGGGAGCGGTTCGGCGCCTCGCTCGACGAGCCGCAGTGCGTGCTGGAGCTCACCCTCGCGCTCGGCCTCCCCCACCCCTGAGCGGGCCTCCCTACGATCGGCGGCCGTGACGGGTGTCCCGGGTGCCGGCCTGCTGGCCGAGGTCTGGCCGCTGCTGACCGCCGCTCCCCCGCCGGAGCTGCGCGTTCGCAGGACGACGGGGCTGACCGGCCCGCTGCCGGTGCCGGACCTGGCGGTGGGCGCCGTGGCGGCCCAGCTGGCGGCCGCCCGGCTGCTGTCGCGCGAGCCCCACGCGGTCGGCGTGGACGGCGGCATCGAGGTGGACGCCGCGCACGTCGGGGTCGCCGTCCGCAGCGAGCGGTACGCCGCCGTCGACGGCCGGCCGGTCGCGCCCGGGTTCGCGCCGCTGTCGCGGTTCTGGCGGACCGCCGACGGCTGGCTGCGGCTGCACGGCAACTACCCGCACCACCGGGACGCCGCGCTGCGCGTGCTCGGCGACGACGTCGAGGCGGCGGCGCTGCGGTGGCCCGCGGAGGAGCTGGAGACCGCGGTGGTGGCGGCCGGCGGCGCGGCGGCCGCGGTCCGGACGGCGCCGGCCTGGGCGGGGTCCGAGCCG